>JBCCDL010000470.1:0-5207 GCA_039030815.1 Cyanobacteria bacterium P01_A01_bin.83
ATCTGAACTAAAAATTACATTGCGCGAAGCTATTTCAAGATTGTTCAAACACGTGAGCCATTTTTTGATCCCATTTTTGCTGATTTTTCTCCGCATCACGAATAAATGGCGACCAACGAATTAGGGTAATAAGTAGCTGGTTGAGCAATGATGCAGGAAAGCTCATCGGACGAACAACATCTAAAAATAGTACCACTCTAACTTCGTCAGTTTTGTTCCAAGCCTCATGGGGATAGGAATCATCAAAAACGATCGCTTTACCCTCTTGCCAATGGCGTACTTCCTGCTCTACTCGAATGCCACATTGATCTTGATCTTGAGGAACTTTAAGGGCTAAATGACAGCGTAAAACCCCTTTGTAAGGACCTCGATGTTCGGGAATGTGTTTTCCAGGCAATAAAATTGAAAAGAACGCCGTTTTTAATCCAGGAACCTGTTCAATAATTCGGGTAGTTTCTGGGCAATAGTCGCAATTTTGCTGCATTTTGGCTCCATAGCCATAGAGAAAAAATGTCTTCCACAGATTGTCCTTACTAATACTAACTCCCTGGTCGGGGGAAATGTCTTGAAAACGTGGCAGTTGGTCAGTATATTTTAACATAACATCCAATTCGTCTCGAATCACTTGCCAATTTTGTTCTAAGTTTGTCACCCAGTCAAATTGTGACGATAACAAGAAAGGAGTATTAGCTACTAAAGAATAGCGAGCAATAACTTTCTCCAATCCCCATAAAATATTTTTACCAATTTTTTTGACCATTATTTCCCTAATCTGAGGGGGAGAAACTCTAATCATCTTCATAAGCTAGAAACCTCACTTTACCAAGATACTTTTTTCTAGAAAAACGATTCTATCAGATTATTTTTGCAGTATGTTAATTGCTCGTACTATTAACAACGCTTAATGTGAATTATCTTCGGCATTTTCTGCATGGACTCTAGCTAATTGTGCATAATCATGAGCATGTTCAATTAATTCTCTTACCTTTTGGGCACTAACGTCTTTAACTTTACGGGCAGGAATTCCCATATAGAGCGATCGCTTGCTGACATCTTTGGTGACAACACTGCCCGCACCGATAATACTATTGGCACCCACTCTAACTCCATCTAAAATAATGGCTCCAATACCAATCAAACAACCTGTTTCTATGTGAGCCGAATGAATTACTGCCCGATGACCCACGGTAACATAGTCTTCTATAATAGTTGGCGCTCCTCGATCGCCATGCAAAACTGCTCCATCTTGGATATTACTGTACTTGCCAATAGCAATGCGTTCCACATCTCCTCTAACTACTGCCCCGTACCAAATGCTTGCTGCTTCTCCCACCGCAACATTACCAATCACAGTAGCGTTAGCTGCAATAAATGCTGGGTTAGAAAACTCTGGAGTCGACCAAGAAAAATTAAATGATGCACTCATGAATTAGAATAAGCTATCTAACGATATTTAAGATAAAAGAGGCTAACAAGATTTAGCCATGTTATAAGATGAAGGAAATAACCCTATAGTATATGGATTTAGCTTTACAATATCCTGTTTTTGGTCCAGAAATTATTTGTCCCCATTGCCGACAATCAATTCCTGCCCTTACTCTGACCGACACGTATCTCTGTAGCCGTCATGGTGCGTTTGAAGCAGATCCCAAAATTGAGGAATTAGTTCATCTACCCTCTGGTAGACGCTGGCGACGCTGGGAAAATCAATGGTATCGTCAGCATACCCATCCTGACGGTATTCGTTTTGAAATTCATGAAGCTTTAGATGCTTTATATACTGAAGGTTATCGTGCTACTAAAGTGATTATTGCTAAACGTTATCGAGATTTGGTTAGTTCTTACTTAGGGCGAAGTCATCCCTGGAGAGAAAGTCCAGAATTCAAATCTCCTAAGCTTTACGGATTACCGATTAGTTTTAGTCCCGAAGATAGCGTTGAGCCCTATTGGGATATTATTAATTTTACTTTAGAAAAAGAGCCTGGAGTCCCTCGTCATTACCCTTACCGCTTTCTGTTTGAGTAACTGATGTCACGCACTAGTTAATCTGTGACAACATATGTAAGAAGTACATATGTAAGAAGTAAAGGGGCAACCCGTTGGATATTCCAGCTATTTTTAAATAACCTATGATTAAGAACTGATAACCAGCATGCATCATGTTTCCATTCGCACGGCTAATATTCATCAGGCGATCGCTTTTTATGAACAGTTAGGGTTTACTGTCCATGAGCGTTTTACCACAGGATATACTCTAGCTTGTTGGATGATGGGGTTGGGGGGCAGAATTGAATTGATTCAAATTCCTGAACCGAAGCCTGCCGCTGACTGTTTTTATGACGAACATTATGTTGGTTATTATCACTTATCTTTTGATCTGACTGATTTAACAAGGGATTTAACGACCTGGCTAACTCAGTTAGAACAGAATATCAATGCCGTTAGAGACGAATCAGATGCTCTACCACCTCTTACTGTCTTACTGAAGCCCGAACAGCAAATGATTGGCGATCGCGTTTACGAAGTTGCTTTTATTGCCGATATCGATGGCTTACCCCTAGAATTTATTCGGGTTCTCAGTTAATTGAAAGTGCAGCTTGCTCTAGCAAGTTTATCCCGCAGCTTAAGACAACTGGAGGATTTTTTCTCGATCTAGATCGCGATGTTTAGACTTGTGAACGATGTATCAATTGTTTTAACTAGATAAATTAAACATCATCAGAGTCAGAGATTACGACCCAGTTAAACAGCCAAGTAATCTATGACTGTTGATTAATCTGATAATAAGGAGTATTAATGCTAGAACTATATCAATTTGAGCTGTCTCAGTATTCAGAAAAAGTCCGTCTGATCTTGGATTACAAACAGCTTGAGTATCGCAAAATTGAAGTAACCCCTGGTGTGGGGCAAATCGAATTAATGCAAAAATCTGGTAGCCGCCAGGTTCCAGTCCTCAAAGATGGCAGCACCTATATTGCTGACTCCACCGAAATTGCTTTGTATCTTGAGCGTAAGTATCCAGAACGCCCAATCATACCGATCGATTCTTTGGCAAAGGGACAGTGCCTATTAATCGAAGAATGGGCAGATGCCTCAATTGGTTTGAAGGGACGTAAAGCCTTCATCGGTGCTTTAAACCAGAACCAAAATTTTCGCACTTCCCTCTTACCTGCCAATACTCCTGATTTAGTCAAAACCGCAGTTGGAGCAATTCCAGGTGAAGTTTTAGACATATTAGGTACAGGAGTTGGCTTTGGTGGTGATGCTGTCAAAGAAGCGAAAAAAAGTCTGACTCAAGATTTGGAGGCTCTTTGTCTAATTTTGCAAAATCAGCCTTATTTAACAGGAGATACTCCCACCCTGGCGGATTTAGCCGTAGCAGGTTTGAGCGTATTATTAAAGTTTCCTGCTGGTTCATATCTAAATATTCCCGACCCTCTAAAAGGAAAAGGCATTCCTGGGTTAGCAGACAATATCACCTTTGAACCTTTCTTTGCCTGGCGCGATCGCCTTTATGCTGATTTTCGTCAGGGTTCAAGCTATCCCCCCACAGGCGGTGCCACAGCACCCACTTCGATTAACATCGATTGATTTGCGATCGTAAATATAGCTATTAAAGGGGTCGTAATAACCCCTTTAATACAGCAAAAAATATTTAAATTAATTTGTATTGCCTGACTAACAGAATATAACTAACGGCTATGATTAATATTAGGAATAAACCTATATAGTCGTACAAAGTTTGACCCCAGCAAGTCTATTAAATTGCTCGTGGGTAATGGGTAATGGGTAATGGGTAATGGGTAATGGGTAATGGGTAATGTTCAACCATTGTCCTAAATAAGTTACGTATTGCTATAAATCAAATCTAACCAAAATCATCAAATAATAAATTCTATATTTTTGCCAGTTGTTATGAGAGTTGGTCTACAGTCTTACTTAAGCGATGTTAATCTTGATGCCAATCTTAAAAGTAGTCAGCGGCAGTTATCTTTAGCAATTTCAGCTATTGGCGATCATCAAGATAGTACAGTACCTTTAAATCTGTGCTTAGTTTTAGATCGCAGTGGCTCCATGTCAGATAAGCCAATGGATATGGTCAAAGAAGCAGCAATTAATCTTGTTGAGAAGCTAAAGGGTGGCGATCGCTTGAGTATAGTGGCATTCGATCATCGAGCAAAAGTAATTGTGACCAATCAGGCAGTAAGTGATTTAGAACCAATTAAACAAAAAATCAGGCTGATGGTGGCTGATGGTGGCACTGCCATTGATGAGGGTTTACGTCTGGGACTCAAAGAAGTCGCCGCCTACAATCAGCACTGTGTTTCTCGTATTTTTCTGTTGACTGATGGCGAAAATGAACACGGAGATAATAATCGTTGTCTGCGTTTGGCTGAACTAGCAGCAGAATATCATGTCACCATCGATACATTAGGCTTTGGAGAACATTGGAATCAGGATGTATTGGAACAGATATCTGATACTGCCCAAGGCACCTTAGCTTATATTGAACAGCCAGCTCAAGCCATGTTTGAATTTGAGAGGCTATTTGCCCGCGCTCAATCGGTGGGATTAACTAATAGTTATCTGACAGTAGAGTTGATGTCCAAAGTTCGTTTGGCAGAGTTAAAGCCCGTAGCTCAAGTAGCACCAGAAACTATTGAATTACCAATTCAACTGGAGGGTAATTACTTTACCGTACGTCTGGGAGATTTAATGATGGAGTGTCCACGAATAATTCTGCTCAACCTTTACATCAATCAATTATCTCCAGGTACTCATAAAATTGCTGCGGTTCAACTGCGTTACGATGACCCTGGCACCAATCAGCAAAATCTACATTCTGAAGTTTTAAACATCGAATTAGAATCTCAAGAACTTTACCAAGCTCAACCAAATCAAGTGGTTAGAGATCATATCCTAACCTTGGCAAAATATCGTCAAACTCAAATTGCTGAGACTAAGCTGCAAAATGGCGATCGCACTGGTGCTGCCACTATGTTACAAACCGCTGCCAAAACCGCTCTCCAACTGGGAGATAAACAAGGAGCAACAGTCTTGCAAAGCAATGCTACTCGTTTACAGATTGGCAAAGATTTGTCTCAGGGCGATCGTAAAAAGACTCGTTTAGTCTCGAAAACTATTCTGCATCACCAGTAATTTTAGTAGCGGTAAATTGTACTGCGATCGCTCATTGTCCGCTCAAC
>JBCCDL010000471.1:0-5196 GCA_039030815.1 Cyanobacteria bacterium P01_A01_bin.83
AGCGAAACTAATGCTGTAGCTGAGCTTACCATAGTTGTCAGGACCTAGATATCAAACTATATAAATGCCTACAAATAAAGAAAGTAGCATCATCACCAGTCGCTCTATGGTCAGCCAACCAATGTTGCTAATAATTTTACGTAATCCAGGACTTAGTTTGCGGTCTACCGATTTTAATTTGTTCAACATTTAATTTGAAAAACCAATCCCTTTGACACACAGCTTGAATAATTTTGTTGCTAACCTGCTGCTTTCAAATATTTTTTGTCTGGATAATAAGAGCCATAACCATAAGCTTCTTGCGCGATATTAACCCCATTGGCTACAACTCCTAAAACATTGAGTTTGGCATTTTCTAAAGTCTTTTTCGCCGCATTAATACTATCATAGTTAGCCACACCAGGACGGACTACAAATAACAGTCCATCTGCCAACTCGCCCAAAATTTTAGTATCAGCTAAACCTAACAAAGGAGGTGTATCTATAATAATACAGTCATAAACGCCATTGGCACTTACTAATAATGATTGCATTATAGGTGAATTAAGTAACGATATGGGGTCTGCGGGGGTTTCTCCTGAAGTAATTAGATCCAAATTAGGCATAACCTGTTGCACAGTTTGTTGCCATTCAAGTTCTTGGTTAAGAACATTGCTTAAACCCGAATTATTTGCAACCTCCCACAATTGATGCTGAGTCGGACAGCGTAAATCTCCATCTATCAGTAAAACTTTTTGACCGCATTGGGCTTTAGCCACGGCTAAATTGCTAGATACCGAAGACTTGCCCTCCCCTGAAAGAGCGCTGGTGACGAGAATAACCTTATTGATGATCTCTTTATCTAACAATTTAAGATTAACCTGAAGATTGTGATAAGCCTCTTTAATCGGTAATAAAGTTTGTAATAAAGCAAGATCAGTAGCGGCTAACTCAGGTAAAGCTAACTTTTCTGTTGAACTAGATGGTAACGTATCTGCTTTGGTAGTAAGTCGGTGTCGATCTGGTATTACCCCCAACAGAGTATAAGGTAGCATCGCCTCTACTTCTTGAGTATTTTTCAAAGTGCGATCGCGCCAATCTAATACTAGTGCCGTTGCTGTACTAAGCAATACTGCTATTACACCAGCACCAGCAATAATGAGTTTTTTCTGTGGACCGACTGGCGTATCGGGAACTATCGCCTCGGTAACTACTCGTACGTTTCCTGTGTTTTGCTGTTCGGCGACTTGAGTTTCCTGTAGCTTACGCAAGAGAATTTCATAAGTAGATTGAGCTGCTTCAACGCGGCGCTCAAGTTCCCGTTGTTGCTCTTGTAATTCTGGTAAAGTATCGGATTTTTGTTGGTAGGAGCGGTAAATATCGTTAAGAGAAGCTATTTTTCCCTCTAATCCTTTTTTTTGCAAGCCTAAATTAGCAAATTCAGCAATTTGTTCTCTTTTTAGCTCTCCTAAATCAAGAAGATTTACGTTATCAACCAAAGCTTGCTGTTGGGTACCTAAAGTTTGAGCGATCTGACGATCAAGTAAAGCTGTTAACTTGGCTTCTTCTTCTTTAAGAGCTACCATTTGAGGAGCTAAATCTGACATATAATTGCCTTTTTGCGCTATTGCTAGCTTAACTTCCTGTAACTGCCCTAAAACTTTCTGTACTGCTAATGATTGACTCAAAGCGCTCACTGCTGAAGCTTCTTGCCAGCTCATATTTAATTGCTCTTGTAGCTGTTGGTAGCTAGCATCAATCTCTTCCAAGTCAGTTTTTACTCGATCAATTTCTGTAGCAACGCCAGCCAGGGAAGTAATGTTAACTGTGGTTTCTTCTTTTAGTGAAGCAATACGATTTTTGTTTTTAAAGTTACGAAGATTGGCTTCTGCTTGTTTGACATTAGATTCTATTACTGGTAGCTGTTGAGCAATAAACTTATTAGCAGCGGCAGTTTCGGCACGTTTATTTAAATTGTGGTCTTCAATATATAACTTTACTGCTTCATTGACGATTGATGCTGCTAACTCTGGCTCAGGATTCGTGTAAGATACAGTTAGTAAGTCTGTTCCTGCAATTGGTTCGACCTGAAGTGCTGAAGCTACATTTTTATATTTCAACAGTTCTCCTTCACCATCGCGCAAACTCAATTCTTCAATCAGTTTTTGCACAATAGGATATGATTGGATAATTTCCGCTTCTGTGGCGAGAGGATCGCTTTCGGTAGTCAAACCTTCTATTTCTCCTCTACCGTTTTCTAATCCAGTAAGTTTAGCGCTGCGGTCTACTTTAATCAGCAGTTTAGCTTCTGCTTTGTATATTTTATCCATAGAGAATGCTGCTATTAAAGACAAACCGACAGTACTGACAAAAATAGCTGTAGCTGGTTTCCAACGTCGCTTAAGTACCAGCAAATATTTTTTCAAGTCAATGTATTCATCTAAATGTAGGTTGGCATTCATATAACTATTCTTTCTCTTGCTAAGTTGTTGTTAATAAGTACCTTTACTGTTTAAAATGACACGGACAGTGTGCCATGAGATTATAAAATCTAAAAAAAATAAAACTTCATTTTGAATCTACTTGAAATCTAGCATTATGGTTTTAATTTAAATTGAATATACGTTCTTAACTCAAATAACTGAATCTGAGCTATTTACTATAATTGTCCCAGCAAAGATTATATGTAGCAAATAATCTATATCAACTATTAGTAGTTCAGTCTAATTCAAAAATCCGCAACATTTTTGGCATGCCATAGTTTTGCTTATAAGACGCAGGCAGCTTTATCTTTAGTTAGATTTAGCTTGCGCTATAGTAAGCATGAGATAGAAGTATTATAGAATATTAGACTTGGCAAATTACTTGATCTTCATAGTCTTTAGGTAAACTCAAACTATTCTATGCTTGATCAACGCCCTTCTAGTTTTGAAGCTAGGGTTTGACCTATCTAATCCAATTTGCGGTCACAGAAAAATCTTGCTTAATACTATACTATACGCCTGTGGCATTCATGGCGATCGCAATATAAGGCAGCGGATTCATTAATGAACCAAAAGCTCCCGTCAAAAACAACATTTCCGAAAACCCGTTTGAGGGCAATATCATTAATTTAAAGTTAAAGTTGTGGCAAATTATACGATGATTACATACTATATTTTAGTTGCTTTCTCTTGACCTCAGCGTATATCCCTATTTAGACTTATTTATTCTATATTTAATACCTGATTAGGAGCAAGTATTATAAATACAAGTCTGAGCAAGCCAAGATAAATCTTCTTCGTAGCCGTATAAAATACTATTTTTTATGCTGTTAGTGCCGTAAATAGCAATTAAAATTATGAACCCGATCACCAATAGCAAGTACTGGGGTTATTTTGTACTAACCATCAGTCTTGGAGTTATTTTGGTTGCTACTATCTCGCCTTTTGATTTTCTTGTTACTGATAAATTATCCTGGCAATACATAATAAACGAATTTAAATTTGGTAGTAATCTTAAAGATTATTGGCAAAATATACTATTATTTATTTCCTGGGGATTTGGCATTGCTGCAATTATATCCAGAAACCAAAAGTCACCCATATTAGTGGTGTTGGCTTGTTTTGTTGCTAGTGCTACGTTGTCAATTACTGTAGAAATAACTCAGCTTTTTTTACCTAGCCGAGTTTCTAATTTAACCGATATTATTTGCAATACCATTGGTGGAACTATAGGTGGTGTTTTATATTACTATCAGCGGAATATAATCAAATTTTTCCTGGCAATCATTACGGGAAACATTGAGCAACTCAGCTTAAAATCTATTGTTAAAGTATTCGTTATTTATTGCTCTTTAATTGCTTTAGCGATTACGATATTGTTCAATAGCGTTAATTTAAACACTTGGGATGACTATTATCTAGCCATTGGAAATGAAATTTCTGGCGATCGCCCATGGCGAGGTTATCTTAACAATTTATATATAAGCGATCGTGCTTTTAATATAGATCAAGTAAAAACAGCTTTAGAACAAGCCAATACTTTGAAACAGGATTATAGTTCGATTTCTGCTGCTAGTTTTAATTATAGTGAAAGTGTCTATCGAGATCAAAATAACTTGTTACCCGATTTATATTGGCAGAAAACTGATCAAAAGATAAATGGTAATTATGACCAAGCCATTTATCTAGATAAAAATCAATGGCTTAAAAGTCAGCATAAAGCTAGCAAACTTGTTGATCGTTTAAAAGTAAGTAATGAATTTACTCTTAGTTTATCTTTAGCCCCAAGTGAGACTTATCAAGTAGGCTATGGTCGTATTTTTGCACTATCAGAAGGCGTATATACTCACAATTTTATTTTAGCTCAACAAGAAAATGACCTCTATATTCGCTTACGAACATCTATTTCAGGAAGCAATGCCATCGAACCAGAATTGTTTATTTCTGATGTTTTTCAAGATAACAGTTTTCATCAAATAATTATTATTTTTGGCAATAGAAAAATATCTTGTTATCTCGACCAACTCGAACAAAGATATTCTTTCAAATATAATCCTGATACCACATTTTCTGTATTTCTTCCATGGCGTCGCCGACAATGGCAAATTAATCTTAAAGATTTTTCTGCTTTTAAATCTAAGATGCTTTTTTATTTAATTATTTTTGTACCTTTAATATTTTTAAGTACTATTTTAATACTTGTTAAACTTTAGTTTTGAACAGAGCAACGAATTCTAATAATTCACAAGAGTTATAATTATAGTCATTCCAAAAAGAAACCAGGCGAAAATGTGTGCTATACAATGCTCCCTAACCCCCGAGCCCTAATCCCCAAACCCCCGAACTAATAACTGAGAGGATAATAAAATTAATTAGAACGACTATATACTTGATATAATTCTTATATTAAAAAAGTATTTATTATTTCCATAACAATAGCGATCGCCGATAATAAAAAATATTAATTCATTTAGCCTTAAAAGAGTCGGTTAAGACTAAACAAAATATATCTTTATCTCTTTTACAATTAGGCGAAAAACTCGTGCTACTCAAAACTAGGGCGTGGATTTACTTAATATACTTAGCAAGAGCAATCTCTAAACTCTGAATTAATTCGTCAAGATTAATATCAGTCTCAGCAAGACAATCAGCAGGAGGAGTTTCTGGTTGAAAGTTTATGAGCTTAATTTGCCCCTCTCCAATGCCGATAATTACTACCTCCGTGGTAGCATCG
>JBCCDL010000472.1:0-5182 GCA_039030815.1 Cyanobacteria bacterium P01_A01_bin.83
GAAATCATTATTTAACATACTGATTGTGCCACCAAAACCACAACCTGCATCTAAGATGCTAGCACCATTATTAATCCCGCCTAGTTGAATCACTTTTTGAGAAAGATTGTTAGCAGCTACACCTAAATCTAATAAAGTACCTTTAGACTCAGAGGCATCTTCCCAGTAACCCCAATGAATATGTTGACCAAATGCTTTTTCTAGTTCAGGATTTTCTGCAAATTTATCAATGAGAGTATCAAAATAGCCCATAATTTATTAGTAACCTTTTGTAACACGCAATTTTAAAAGTCGTTTTAGTAACAATATAAGTTATTTCCAATCGCTATACTCCTTTACGATTGAGGATAGGGACACTCCCGCAGAAGTTGTAATCATATTTAGATGATCGTATTACTGGTTACATCAAATAAAGCGATGCCTACGGCTAGCTGAGTCCGTAGGACTTGCTTAGTCTGACGACTTGCTCCGCAAACGCAACCGCAATCGCCCTAACTAATTAAACCATTAATTAAAAATAGTAAATTTTCAGAATCTAGATTAGCTTTGATGACACAATGATTCAGTGCAGCAGTATATATATTTTCTATGTTCAGAAATATACTATTCCCGATCGAACTATCTAGAGAAGCCCGCAAGGCAATTCAACTGACGGCGGATATGGTCAAAACTCATCAAAGCAAGTTGACGATCCTCTCAGTGGTGGAAACAAAGGAGGAGGGTGTCATGAGTTCGGAAGAACAGGTAGCAAAACTGTTAGAAGAAGCAAAATTGTTCTTTGCCAATCAGGGTATTAGCGCCCAAACTATAGAAAGGGAAGGTCTACCAGCCTTTACAATCTGCGATGTTGCCGATGAAATTAACGCCGATTTGATTATTATGGGCTGTCGTGGTTTGGGCTTAATTGATGAAGAAGCCGCAGCAGACAGCGTTACCAACCGCGTGATCAACCTTGCTTCTTGTCCTGTATTAGTAACGACTTAAGAGGAACAAGGGACGAGGAATGAGGAGCGAGGAATAGAGCTGAAATTAAGATACCTCATTACTCTACTTCCCTTGACCCGCCCGATACTTAGCGGCTTTAGATAACAAAGACTCGGCAAAGGCGATCGCATCTTCAGCATCATGTCCTCCTGTAATTTGCGCCAATTCTGCGGCTCTTACCTGATGATTACTAAGAGGTTTGACCCGAACTACCGTCCGTATATCAGCGATGCTGTTACCATTTTTTTGTTGAGATTTACCAGCTTCTTCAATAATGGTTTTCTCCACTTTAAAATGTCCGTTAGCCATCGCCGCAATTAAAGGTTGGTGAGTGACACAAAGTACCTGATGTTGCTTACCAAGCTGATGTAGCTTTTCAGCGATCGCCTGGGCAACTTTCCCCGATACACCCGCATCAATCTCATCAAAAATCAGAGTACTGGAACTAGTTTCGGCTCCTGTAAAACAGGCTTTAAGAGCCAACAGAAAGCGGCTCATTTCACCACCAGAGGCAATCTCAGCTAGGGGTTGCACTGCTTCCCCTGCATTGGGACTAAAATAAAACACCACCTTGTCTGCACCCATTGCCGTTGGGTTAGTTGCCACCAAACGACATTCAAAGATTACCTTGTCCATTGCCAGGGGTTTTAGTTCCTTGATCAGCTGCTTTTCTAATTTGGTAGCTGCCTTTTGCCGTAACTGAGTCAGCTTGTCACAGGCAATCGTAAGCTGTGCCAAAGCTGCTTGATAAGACTGTTGTAGCGCTGCAATCGATTGCCCTTCCCCTGAAATTAAAGCCAGTTCTGACTCTAACTGTTCATATAGAGCGATCGCATCGGCTAGCTCGGGACCATACTTGCGACAAATATTCTTAAGCTGCCTGATTCTGCCTTCAATCTCTGCTAAACGTTCAGGATCGGCTTCCAAACCTTCGCTGTAACCATTAATTTGCTGTCCTGCTTCGACAATCTGGGCTAATCCTGACTGCACCATTTCCAAGATTGGATTTAGTTCAGAATCGTACTCTGCCATTGACCTTAAGCATGATTCCGCCTTACCCAACAGATCCGCCCCTGCTAGGGCATCATTATCTCCTTCATACAGCAGTTGATAGGTTTGATTACCTAACTGCTGAAGCTCCACCACATGAGATAAGCGATCGCGTTCCTGTTCCAGTTCCTCAAGTTCATTGGCATCGGTTAATTCGACTTCGTTTAAATCCTTGAGCTGAAACTTAATCAAATCTTGACGTTGTAGCAATTCTTGTTCCGATTGAATCCGTTGCTCAAGCTCTTTTTTAGCTTGCTGACTGACTTCATAAGCTTGAGCTACCTTACTTAGTTGCTTGGCGATCTGCTTGCCACCATAAGCATCTAACAAATCCCGTTGCTTCTCAGAAATCAACAGGTTTACCGTCTGTCCCTGTGCCGTAATTTCCACCAATCGCGATCGCAATTGCTCCATTAACTGACGATTTACCAAAACCCCGTTGACCCGACTGCGGGATCTCAGGTTAGTCTTACCGACAACAATTTCCCGACTACAAATCAAAGTATCGTCCTCTAAGGGGTCGATTGACTGTGCCTCTAGCCACTCGTTCCAACTAGAATTAATTTGAAATGCCGCTTCAATTACCGAGCGATCGCTACCGCTGCGAATCATACGGCTACTTGCCTTCCCCCCCAAGACCATATCAATTGCATCCAGGATAATCGATTTTCCTGCCCCTGTCTCTCCTGTTAAAACGCTCAAGCCTGTTTCAAAATCTAGTTCTAGCGAATCAACTAAGGCAAAATTATTAATTTTTAGATTAACCAGCATCTAGACAAAATAAAAATATAGGTTAGCCTGAACTGAAATAAATAATTTACATAATCACTATCAGCAGTTTAGCGAACGCCGACCCAGATTATCAGTATTTTTTTATTAAAGTTTTTGGCAGTCAACAATCAACAATCAACAATCAACAGTCAACAGAGCATTGATTCAGTGTAGGGTGGGCAAAGAAAATTAACTTTGTTCTTAACATCAAAATCTACTATTGTTGCCCACCACACTAAAGATAATCAGTAATCAGTACTTCCTATCTTATGCCAGACTGATCAAGCCAAAACAAAGACTATAAGCTAAAAATTGAATGGTGATAATGGTAATAACACCAACTGCAACCAGGGGATAACCGCGACTCCAGTTGAGCTGAAAATCTTTAATTAACAAGGTCATGATTAACAGCGCTGCAACTGGTAGAGCAAAACTAGTAAATATACCTAAAAATGGCACAGCGGCAGCAATTACCTGAGCTATCCCTAGCATTAATGCCGTTAAATAGACTGTTTGTGGATGGTTGATTTCTATGCCCAAATTGAACTGTGAAGCGATCGCAATTCCGAGGGCAGCAAAGATGGTATACAAGCCCAGATTGATTGGTTGCCTCAGTATCCCCAAATGCAAATTGTGGTTTGCTTGTCCTTGTGGTTGATAATGTTCAGCGGGCCAAGTTGAAGGAATGATATCTGCTGCTAATAGATTGGGCGATCGCTGTCTCCCTGTAGTGTAGACACAGCCAACTTTAGTATTCCCAGACTGTTGGAAGTTTTCTTGCTCTGCTGTAGTCACATAAATATGAGGCAGAATTTTTTCACCATAGCTAGTTATTACTGGAGTTTGTTCGGGAGCAAGATTAGACTGAGGAATACCTGCTTTGAGATTGGCATAGCGCTGACAACCATAACTGGCAACTGCCTCCGTCTCTTCTGTTAAAGGAAATAGCCTCCGTGGAGAGGTTGAGATAGTCTTAGTTCCTGCCAAGTTAACTGCTAAGCGACAGTAGTTAGCAGAACCAATAGCATTGCGACACAAATCAGGAATTTGCTTGAAGGCAGTAACTTGAGAACCATTGTTGCTGAAGATGCTTAAAAGAATTAATAGCACTGTAACCAAGATCCAGACACCAGGTATGATCTGCTTTTTGATCATAGGAGGCAGCTGAAATTTTGCTGACTCTAACTCATCAGATTCACTATTCACTACCGCTGAACTAGCAGGAGTAAAGCTGTATTGAGAAGAATGAACACGCTGGGCTTTCTTTGCCTTTTGAACTGCCGCATCTTGAGCAATGATGGCTTTAAATTCTTCCAGGGTATGATCGGGGGCAAAACAATAGCGACTGAGCCAAATAGTAAAGGTTTGCTGTGTGTCGTAATCTAATTCACTGATTTGTTTAAACCATCTCTGAATTGCGATTGCGCTCTGCGCACCAGCAAAGCTGATCGCCATATTTTCCAGATCGGGAGTTTCGGCATGATTAAAGTAGCCATCAAGCAATGGCAATAGTTTGTACTGATTGTTGTCGGTCAAATGATGAAAAAACTTTACTAAACGGATAATCTCTCTACTAGGAGGGGTAATATCGCTCTGTAATAATTTTTTGTTGGTTATAAAACAGTATTGGTCGAGATTGACTAAGCTATCTAAGCTATCATCTGCCTCATTAGCTGAAGCCTCGGCTGCAACTTCCGATCCCAGAGGATTAACTTTTACTACCGAAAAACTAATCTCTTCCTCTTGGAAGGGAGTCTGATGAACCAGTCCCGTATCTTGCAGTAGTCCAGTATCCCCAGCACTATCTTCTTCAAGAAAATCCTCAAAAGCAGCAAAATCTAATTCCGAATCTTCTAAAATCTCTGGCTTAACGGGATTAATTGTAATCTGCTCAAGTTCTTCTGCTGTCAATGAATCTTGAATATCTTGAGGAATTGGTGCTGTATCCTGCTGTGGGTTTGTGTCTTCAGCATTATTAGTAGTGAATTCTTCAAACTGCCCAAGCTGAGTATAGTTTAGTGGGCGTAGTTTGGAGGTTGCCTCCAAACGTTGACCGCCCAGTGATTTCACATCCGAGCCTAGGTCTTCGGTGGTATTAAAAGTATCACTAGTTTCTCTATCGGCTGGGGTCGGCAACTCGACCTCAATTTTCCAGTTTGGTTCGACTCGATTGAGAGGACGACCATAAAGCCACACAGAATCAAGGTTATCCAGTGCTAAAGATGCGATCGCCTGGGCTACTGATGTTTTTAAAAGTTCATAGTTGGGCTGATAATCTACTCTGTGATTGGCATAAATATGCAGTCTATCGTGCTGACAAATCGCTTGAAACTTAAAATTTCTGTTACCACAGGTACTATTCAAGGCTTTAACAATC
>JBCCDL010000473.1:0-5175 GCA_039030815.1 Cyanobacteria bacterium P01_A01_bin.83
CTCTCTGCAAAAGATGCTGATCGATTCTGGAAAACCATTCAAACTTTTTTGGCGATCTTAGTTATTTATGTTCCGCTATTTGCTGGATATAGTTTTGTCAAACAAAGATTGGGCAACTATTGGCGCCGCTGGCTTACCCACTACTTTCTCAATCGCTACTTTAGTAATCGTGCTTTTTATGAGTTGGGAAATTTTAATAGCGATATTGATAATCCTGACCAGCGTATTGCAGAGGATATTAAAGGATTTACCGTTGAATCTTTAACTTTCTTACTAATACTTGTCAGCTCGATTTTTCAGGTTGCGGCTTTTAGCGTTGTGTTGTGGAAAATTTCGCCAAATTTAGTCTATTTGCTGATTGCTTATTCCCTGATTGGCACTTTAGTGGTAGTGGGGGTGTTTGGTAACAAGCTGGTTAAAATCAATTTTGCTCAAATTAAGAAAGAGGCTGATTTTCGTTTTGGCTTGGTCAGAATTAGAGAAAACTCCGAATCAATTGCTTTTTATCAAGGAGAAGATCAGGAAAACTACAGTCTCAGACAAAGATTTGGCGAGGCTTTCCGCAATTATAATTTTTTAGTTTTATGGCGAGAATTATATTTAGGTTTATTTACCAATGCTTATGATTTTTTTCCTTATATCTTACCCGCAGTTGTAGTGGCACCCAACGTTCTGTCTGGTGAACTGGAAGTAGGTAAAGTTACCGAGGCAATAGGTGCTTTTGCCCGAGTTTTTGGCTCATTAAATTTGATTGTCAATGAATTCCAATCCTTAACTGCTTTTGCCGCTAGCGTTGATCGTCTAGCAACTTTTGAAGATTATTTGTCAAGTCCCAAAGTTTTGCTGGAACCAGATATTTTGCAATGTCCCACCATCAGCACCGTCAGACAAAATAAGCTGGCATTAAAAAATTTGACTTTGCAAACTCCTAACTATCAACGAACCTTAGTTAGCGATCTGTCAGTTGATTTACCGACAGGGGAAGGGTTACTAATTATGGGTGCCAGTGGCTGTGGTAAAAGTTCTTTACTAAGAGCGATCGCTGGACTATGGAATTCTGGTACTGGAGCGATTTATCGTCCTGCTCTTTCGGAAATGATCTTTTTGCCGCAGAAACCTTACATGATCTTAGGGACTTTGCGTAGTCAGTTAATCTATCCCCATGAAGATCTTGACATTTCCGAAAATCAGCTCAATCACGCCCTTAAAACGGTAAATTTACCTGATTTGGCAGAACGTTTAGGGGGATTTGACGTAGAGAAAGACTGGGATGAAATTTTATCTCTAGGGGAGCAACAAAGATTAGCCTTTGCCCGAATTTTAATCAACAAACCTGATTACGTGGTTCTCGACGAAGCTACCAGTGCTTTAGATATTCACAACGAGTTTAGTTTATATCAATATTTAAGAGATACAAATACTACCTTTATCAGTGTCGGTCACCGACCTAGTTTGGTCAAATATCATCAATGGCTATTAGAGATACAAGAAGGTCAACAGTGGCAACTGAGTAAAACAGAGTCAGGTTGAGCTTATAGCGGTAAGGTGAAGCAAAAGCTGCTACCTATGCCATAATTGCTTGTGACCCAAATTTTTCCTCCATGTTGCTCGACAATGTGGCGACAGATGGCAAGACCTAGCCCTGTACCACCTTTTTGGCGAGAATCAGAAGCATCGACCTGTTGAAAACGTTCAAAAATTGTTTCTTGTTTATTTTGAGGAATACCTCTGCCATGGTCTTTGACAGTAAACAGAACAGATGTGGGCTGTAATTGAGACGTAATCAAAACTGTACTTTTGACAGGAGAAAACTTGATGGCATTACTCAACAAGTTGGTTAAGGTTTGAATAATGCGATCGCGATCTCCTGGGAAAATTACCGACTGGGAATTAGTTTCCAGGCTAATTTGCTGCTCTTGGGCAATAGAGCTTAAGGTATCAATTGCCTGCTTAATTAATTCGGCACTATCACAAGGTCGCTTCTCAATCTGGTCTTTCCCTGATTCCATTCGTTCCAGGTCAAGGATATCATTTACTAACCGTATCAGGCGATCGCTGTTTCTCAAAGCCATCTGAGCCATATTCTGTCCTGAGGCTGATAGTTCTCCCAAACGCCCAGCACAAAGCAATTTGATTACTCCATGAATCGAGGTTAAGGGAGTTCGCATTTCGTGACTGGCAATGGAGACAAATTCGCTTTTGATTTGTTCGATAACTTTGCGATCGGTAATATTGTCCATCATCGAGAAAAATCCTTTGACCTCACCATCGGAATCAAAATCGGGAATATAGGTCGCACTCACCCAAAAAGAAGAGCCGTTTTCGGTGATGGGTTGATTTTCAAAGGTAACTGCTTTACCTCTCAATGCCATTTTGATGTATGGCAGCATTTTTTGATAGTTTGCTTGACCGACAACTTCTTTAATCGGTTTTCCCACAAGGCTAGAGCGAGGTTTGCCAAACCAAGTTTCGTAGGTACGATTGTTATAAAGATAATGTTGCTGTTTATCGATATAGGCAATCAAAATTGGCAAAGCATCAGTAATCAATTGCAACTGCTGTTCACTACGCTGTAGAGATTTTTCCGCCTCAATACGCTGACTAATATCCATGACCGTTCCCCAAATTTTGAGTACGCGATGTTGCGGGTCTAGGGTAGGCTCTCCTCTACTTTCAAGATATTTTAAGGTTCCATCTTCACCTAGCCAACGATAGTTCAACTGCCAGGGCTTGCCCTCTACATGTCCCAAGCGCAGGGTTTTTTTAACCAGCAAGCGATCTTCAGGATGAATACGTTTAAAAATGACGTCACAATCAGGAACTGAGGAGCGATCAAAGCCCAAAATCTCGAACAACTCATCAGACCAGGTTAGCTGCTGAGTAGTCATATTGTATTCCCAGCTACCAATTTTGGCAATTTTCTCGGCTTTTGCCAGCAATTTTTGGGAAATGAGCAGTTTTTCTTGAGTTTGCTGTCTTTCAGTAATATCTTTGAGCATAACTGTAAACAATATGCCCTCACGAGTCTCTAACTTAGCCACCGAAGCCTCAGCAGGAAATTGCTCACCGTTTTTACGGCGACCAAAGACCTCATTGCTACGTTGAGCCATGCGCCGCGCCTGTTCTCCTGATTGGCTAAATTGCTGAATATGGCGGCGATGTATCTGGCGAAATGCTTCTGGTAGCAAGATATCTAAAGGTTGTCCAATTATTTGGTCGGCTTGATAACCAAAAATATTTTCGGCACCTTGATTGAATATCTGGACTTGATATTGTTCATTAATTGAGATAATTGCCTCATCTGCATTATCCAAAATACCTTCAAGTCGCTGCTGATTTTCGCGTAAAGCAGCTTCTTTTTGTTTGCGTTCGGCGATCTCAGCTTCTAGGAGTTGGTTAGCTGTGGTCAATTCATCGGTACGGTAAGTTACTAATTCTTCAAGATTGTTTAGTAACTCAGCCTGGGACATAGCAACTCCAATTTGATCCGCTAATTGTTTTAAAAGTGAGATTTCTGATTCTTGCCAGTGTCGAGGTTGGTGGCATTGATGGGCAATTAACAAACCTTTAAGCTGATTCTGGGAAAGAATGGGCACGACTAGCTTGGCTTGGATCTCAAACTGTTTTAATAACTGTTTAATATCTAATGCCAAAGCAGCAGTATTTAAGTTATTGATCCCTAAAACCTCACCCTGCCGATATTTAGATAAATATTGACCCATCAAGAGCGGGTCGGCAAGTTGATAACCTAACATCGAGGGCAGATCGGGTAAAATCGATTCACTAATTGGGATCGCCGTATTGGAAGTAGTTAATTCCATAATCACAACGCGATCGCATGCTAGCAGATGTTGTACTTCCGTAACTGCCGCTTGCAGAATGTCTTCAATTTTGATCGACATCCGAATTTTGCGGGTGATCTCTGCCAGTAGTTTTAGTTGCCGATATTGTTGTTCTAGTTGGTTCCATACCCGACGCTGTTCGGTAATATTAATACCTGTGGCAATTACAAATTCAACATTTCCTTGAGAGTCAAATAGGGCGGTATTAGACCAAGAAATCAAATGGCGGCTACCATCTTTAGCCAGCCAGGAATTTTCGTACTGATTAGGCAGTTGTCCTGCCAGCAATTTCTTAAATACTGCTTTAACTGCGGCTTGTTCTTCATCAGGAATTAAATAATCCCACACTGGTTTGTATTTAATCTCATCAAAGCTATAACCAGTAATTTCTTCGCAGGTATGATTGAAACTGACAATCGCTCCTTGTTTATCCAATACCGCTACCAACGCCCCCACGGTATTAATAATGGCATCAGAAAAATCCCGTTCCTGCTTAAGCCGAATTTCTGCTTGGCGACGTTCCCGCAGAACAACCTGCTGTTCACTCAAATCAGTATGGCAACCAGCCATCCGTACTACTCTTCCTGCCTGATCCCATAAAGCCTGTCCGCGATCTAAAATCCATTTATAGCTACCGTTTTTACACAACATACGATGTTCAGAACTATAAAAAGCAGTTTTTCTTGCAAAATGCTCTTGAATAATTTCCGTAACGTAGTCTAAATCATCTGGATGTACTCGTTTTGACCACTCTTCTAAAGTATTACCAATTTCATCATCACGATAGCCCAACATTGCTTTCCAACGCTGATCAAAAAAGACTTCATTAGTCCTAACATTCCAATCCCAGATACCGTCATTAGCTCCTTTTAATGCTAGCTGCCATCTTTCTTCATTATCTTGGAGAGTTTGTTCGGCTTGCTTGCGTTCAGTTATGTCCTGCCCCACAGCATAGAACACCTGATTTACTACGTCAGACTTAACAGACCATAACAGCCAGCAATCATCTCCTTTCCTCGTACAGTAACGATTCTCAACTGAAACAGTAGTTTGATCAAGGGTCAATTGCTCAAGTTTAGCTAAGGTGGTTGCGCGATCCTCTGGATGGACGAAGTTAATCGACGGTACCGACAGTAGTTCAGCTTCGCTATAGCCTAGAGTCTGAATAAATGCTGTGTTGATCCGTTTGAAATAACCATCAAAACCTACTACACAAAACATACTGGGAGTAACTTCAAAAACTCGTTCCCACTCTACTGGTTGTTGTTGCCAATTATTGGGTGGTTGGTTTTGATGACAGTTTCGGGTAGCTTTTTTTGACAACAAAAATGAA
>JBCCDL010000474.1:0-5175 GCA_039030815.1 Cyanobacteria bacterium P01_A01_bin.83
AACTGCATTGTTAAAGCTATAGTCAGGAAAAATTTTGCCCAAGCTATCATTGTCCAGTGCAAAATGATGTTCTAAAACATGAGCAATGATTTCTCTAAAGTCAGTATTGACTGGTAAATCTCGATTTTCAAATAGCGAAGATTCACTTAAACCTGACCACTCTCCATATACTTTCCCTCCACGAATGGCATCCCCTAAAAGCCACATAATATTGCCATATCCATGATCTGTACCTTTATTACCATTTTCTTTGACTGTTCTGCCAAACTCCGACATGACAATAATGATTGTTTCAGCAGAAATTGGCTCTAATCCCTCAACTAAAGTTGCTAGACCCTTGCCTAAAGAGGGCAGTAAGCGCTCAAAAACAGGATTTTGGTTGATGTGTGTATCCCACCCCCCAACTTCTAAAAACGCAAGCTGTGTCTCAGCATTACCCACCATTAATTTTGCCACTTTCGCCGCATCATCAACAAAGTTTGCCGCATTTTTGGCTCCCCGAGAAGCAGAAAGCATCTCTTGGTTTAAGTCAGCTAAAATAATCTTTCTGGCTTCACTGCCATCCTGATAAGCTTTACTCAGAACATCGCTACCGCTATAAAGGCTACTAAAAGCTCGATCAACTTGGGGACGATCTGTCGGCATAGGGCTTGCAGAATTCAGACCAGATCTAAGACTAGAAATCGGCATCTTACCCTTGAGAATATAAGGAGTTGTCACACCTACGTTAAGTGCCTGGGTTAGTCTCTCTTGAGGCAATTCTGCTAATAGCCGATTCATCCAGCCATCTTCAGTAGTTTTGACTCCTGGGGTTCCGTTTTCTAGATAATCCTGTGCCTGAAAATGGGAACGCTCTGGGACGGGAGACCCACAAGCATGGAAAAATGCCAGCTTTTTCTGTTGCCACAAAGGCATTAAGTCTTGCAATTTTGGATGTAGCCCAAAGAAGCCATCTAAATCAATGACACCGTTTTTTTCCTGAGGATAGGGAACGGCAATAGTTGGTCTAGCCTGATAGTAATCGCTTTCCTGATGGGGAATAACCACATTTAAGCCATCCACTGCCCCTCGTAAAAAAACTACTACCAGACGTTGGCGATCGCTCGTGGAGTTGGCGGAGTTTGCTCTTTGGGCAACCCAACTATTACATCCCACAGGAATCAAGATCCCTGCGGTGGCTAAACCAGCGGCGGTAATTAACTTTCTTCTTTTCATAATTTTTGAGCTATTTTACTTAATTAACAGAATTTCAAATTCTACCGATACATTGCCTCGGGACTGCCCATAATCAAAGCAGAACGTAACCGATATGGACTTTTGCCAATTACCTGTTTGGTATTTTGTGAAAGCTCTCCAAAATTGCGCTGTAGTTGTTGCGGTTGAATCGGATCATCACGGTTTAATTTGCTATTAGCGATCGCTGTAGCTAAACTAGTTCTTTGTAACATCGCCTGGGGATTTAACCAAGCCTCTTGAGTATTTTTATAGCCAGTAGGAATTAGACATTGAAACAAAGGCATAGATAGCTGTTCTAACATGCCCCTAATTCGCAGATAATTAGGTTGCTCAATCTCTCCCATCCGTACTAAGGAAATTACATATTGATATGGAGTTTTAAACTTCTGCTGGTAATATTGAGGGTCGTTAAACTCGGGACTATGAATCAAAACATTCATCAGGGTCATAATGTTTCCCTGACTATCAAGAAATTCCTGGCTCAACTTATCGACTAAACTGGCAGGGGGCTGATCTGCCACAAAGTACTGCGCCAGTTTGTAACTGATAAAACGGGCGGTTGCAGGATGACTCGCCAAAATATCTAAAGCCTGTTCTCCTTCTTGAATACCGTTAGCAGTAATTTTCTGACCCAAGAATAACTTATCTTCTTGATCGTGACGATTTTGGTAAAAGAAAAAGCCCTGACGGTCTCCTTTGGTACCAGTGTCATCTACTCCCCAACCTGTGAATATTCTTGCCAAAGCAATCACATCATCCTGAGTATAGCCACCATCAATTCCCAAGGTGTGCAACTCCATCAACTCACGGGCATAGTTTTCATTCAAACCCATTTTCTGGCGTTTACCTCTCGGATTATTAGGAGCAGTATTTTTATTGTTATCGAGATAAATTAACATTGCTGGATGCCGTGCCGTTACACCCAGCAAATCACGAAAGTTACCTAATGCATGAGTCCTAATTTGGTTTTCGTAGTCATTAATCCACAGTCTAATTGGTCCTTTTTTTAGAAAAACATTAAAGTGATTAAACCAAAAATCTACCATCACTTCCTGTAGATGGCGATTAGAATATATTGCTCTGGCTAGATGGGCATTCATGCTTTGATTTGCTGCTCGATTTTTTAGCTTGTTAATTTGCCGACCTATCTTTCTATTTTGCCGATCTGATAGTTGAGAGTTACGCAGCTTTTGACGATAAGCACGAACTTTTTTTCGCAGTTTGATCGGCTCTTGATTAATTAAATCAAGTTTGGCTAGATAACTAGTTAAATATTGAGATTCAGCTACCTGTTGAGGATTTAATTGTGATTGAAGATAAGCTTCAGTTCCTAACTGGTGGACTTGCTCGATTTGCGATGTAGTTACTCCAAAACTCAGTCTTTCCAGAACGTGTCTTTGTTCAGGCAAAAGTACCTGATTCGCGGCTACTGCTGGGTAAGCAAAACTGAACCACAAAATTAGGCTTAATACTAATCCGCTAAGTGAAACCTTTCGTCCAATACGCAATTTATTCATTTATAGTTTATCCATTTATATTTTCTGGTGTAAGTTGCCTTTTTTGGTTTCGTATTATAGCCTCTCTAAAATTTAATTCTATAAATTCAACTCTCAGCTATTTCTCATTTCAAAATAAAATTACCGACGATTTTACAAGTAAATCAGCTAATATTATTTAGTAAAATAAAGTTATGTAAAAAAGTATGACTTTTATGAGTATATTCACTAAGCTATTCGCTATTATTTATAAATAAATACAAAGCTACTAATGAGCAATAATTAATACTTTTTCATTGATCCCCAATGTTTTTTTTAAGATTCAGCTTGTTGCTATTGGAGTTTTGTATCAATAAAAATCTGCATAAATCTGAGGCATGATCAATTATGAAAACTTCAACTAATCTCGGTCAATCAATTACCTTCGCTTTATTACTAGCTTTGACTAGCATTGGCGTGATACTGTTAATGTCACTTGTTGGCAGTTAATTTAATCAATAGCAAATAAAATCATTTCGCAAAAAACCAAGCTACTCTCAATAATGCGGCTTGGTTTTTTCATATAATTTAGATTAATACAGAAGTCAAACTAACAACCATAACCGCTATAATCCATAAACCTGAGAATAATTTTTCTGTTGTTGAAATAGATTTGAATTTTAAATTATCCTCAAGATACTTGTTCATTTCTACCGCAAGCCAGCGTTTCTCTGCTCTAGTTAAATATTTTCCAAATTTATATTCATTTGTTTCCATCGATCTTTTGAAATTTGACACCGTATCTATATGCCAAAAACCAGTAACCTTGCGCTTGACAACAATTTTAGATGAACTACACTCAACTTTAGTAGAATATTGTATTTCTCTAAGCAGTTTATATTGTAATAAAAAGTTAAAACAAAATTGAGTTATTATTAATAACCAAGAAATATAGAAAGATGTGTTGAGAGGGAAGAAAATTGTATATAGCCAAAATAGTATAGCAAAAGCTATGGCTTGAGTAATATAGAAAATATTAGAAATTATGCTTTAACTGACTAAAGTTAATGTTGCTACTAATACAAAAGCCACAATTCCTATTGAAGAAATATAGGTTCTGTTTGAAAAATATGTTTCGCCATTATCCTGAGTTAAAGCTAAGTACGGGACAAAAAATTGATTAGAATTACTCAAAGCATTACAAATCAAAGACTTTGGGCAAATCAACAAACCTACTGTTAGACAAAGGTTTCATAAGTTTTGTCCTGTACAGAGGAGTTAAAGATACACTGGGGAGATTATCGAAATCAAAAGGATCTAATTAAAAAACAATAGGATTTTTTATTTTTTGCAGCCTAGCACATTTCTGAATTTTTTCTATAGCTTCCCCAATATGTGTTCCCCAAGACCAAAAAAGCTGAAAATTTGATGTTCGTCTATCTGTCTATCTGACAAGCCCTGTGACAAAACTCCGCTTACTGTTCATAACTTTTAAGATAGGCTTTTTAAGCCTATTCCTCTTTTTATAAAAATAGATAAATTGTCATCACTTACAATGTTGAAATAGCTCTCTAACCGTAACTTCATATAAGCTTGCTGAAGACTTTCTTTTTCTTGGCTTAAAAGAATTATGCTTTTACAAGTCTCCGTATCTTCAGCAATCAATGCAGCAATCCCCCCCTGTTTAGTTATGTTGTTAATATATTTATTTACTTTTAACTTCTTATATTGTGAGCTAATATTATCTTTTTGTGTAAATTTAAGCCAGATGTCAGCTAATGGCTCAAAAATAGAACAATCTACATCTAATGTCTTGAAAAAGGCTAAGCTACTATTAAATCCAAAGGTATTTTTTGAGAAAAAAGCTTCTCCTTCACAAATTTCTGAAGAAGATAAAATAGTTATATCCGAATAATATTTTTCATTATTCAGAAAATGTTCTGATTTAAAAAAAACTTTATTTGAAATATTTTTCCATTTTCCAAAAGCACGTTTTATTTCATTCATCTTTTGAGAGGAAAAATGATTCATAGGAGTGATATACCATAAGATACATCTAAAACCAGTTAAAGCTTGTAGTAAAGCTTGAATTTCATTTTTATTAAAAGAGTACTTTTGAGGATTTATCCAAAGAATATCTAAATTACTTGTAGATAAAAAGTCTAAAATTTTAATACTTTTCGCATTTTGCGAATAATAAATCCAGCTCATATTTAACCTTGCTTACCTTTATTTTGACGGATAATTTATATATCTACCTCTGTTCGATTTGTAGTTAATTATCCCTGGTTCGCGTTTTGGAGAATTGTTATTTTCTAATTTCGTTGAGCGGACAATGAGCGATCGCAGTACAATTTACCGCTACTAAAATTACTGGTGATGCAGAATAGTTTTCGAGACTAAACGAGTCTTTTTACGATCGCCCTGAGACAAATCTTTGCCAATCTGTAAACGAGTAGCATTG
>JBCCDL010000475.1:0-5173 GCA_039030815.1 Cyanobacteria bacterium P01_A01_bin.83
ATTAGCTAAATCTTCGGGTATATCAACTCTATGTTTGATAATACTGGCAATTTTGTGACAACAAGCCCAGTAAAGTTGTTCGGCGCGAGATCTTTCTGGCAAACTTAAATAGCCTAAATTGAATAAACTAAGAGCTTCTTCTTTATGCTGAATTGCGTCGTGATAGGTTTCTTGGTAATTTGCCTCATTGATTGACTGATATGTCTCCCAAAAATTAGTTAGTACTAAAGATTTCTCTGCCATTAAGGTCGGTGCTGTATAGTCAACATCTTTAGTAGCTAATACATCAAAAATTAGAACTGATTGATGGGCAGCGATCGCTCTACCACTTTCGCTAACTAAGATAGGTACATTTACTTGACCTTGACTACAAGCATCTTTAACCTGCGCTACGATATCGTTGGCATAGTTTTGCATGTTGTAGTTTTTCGACGCGGCAAAGTTAGTTTTAGAACCACTGTAATCTACTGCTAATCCCCCTCCCACATCCAAATACTGCATGTTCGCCCCCATTTTTGCCAGTTGGACATAAATCTGGCTAGCTTCACGAATGGCATCTTTAATAGTAGCGATCGCAGAAATTTGAGAACCAATGTGGAAATGTAGTAGTTGCAAGCAATCTAACATGCCCCTTGTTTCTAGCTGCTGCAACAGCTTTAAGATTTGCGGGACACCTAGACCAAACTTAGCTTGATCCCCTGTAGAATTGCCCCAACGTCCTGTTCCACGAGTGTTTAGTTTGGCTCTTATTCCTAAAATAGGTTTAATATCTAATTGACGACTGATTTCTAAGGTTAAAGACAGTTCCTCTAATTGCTCGATCACAATAAATGGTTTTTGCCCCAAACGCATCGCGAGGAGGGCGGTTTCGATATATGCTCTGTCTTTATATCCATTGCAGATCAATAATGGTGGTAACTCATCTTGATTTCGATTGGCAGCTAAAGCAGCTAAGGCAATAATTAACTCGGGTTTAGATCCTGCCTCTAGTCCAAACTGGCAAGATTTTCCATGGCTTACCAAGTCTTCAATTAAACGACGATCTTGATTACACTTAAGGGGGAAAACTCCCTGATATGTTCCCGAATAATTATAACGAGCGATCGCTATATTCATGCAGTGGTAGAGACGTTCCATACGATCTGCCAGAATATCGTCAAAGCGAATCAATAAGGGCGGCTGAACACCTTGCTGTTTAAGAGATTCTACTAATTTATATAGGTCAAGGGGAATTTTGGGTGATGTGCCTTGAAGAGCAACCGTAACGTTACCAGCAGTATTGAGCGAAAAATAAGGCTCACCCCATTCTTTTATGCTGTATAGACTTTCACTATCCCCAACAGTCCATTTAGATTTGAATTCTGACTGGTGTGACTCAACTATCATCAATAGTGCCTAATGTTACTTAATATGAATTCGGGATAATCTAAAACCTTTATGGTTTAGTTAAGACTGCTAATTGTTTATTTAATTTACGATCTAACGCGAAGTCGTTATAGGTTATAAGTTTAAACTAATATATTAGCTAAATTGCTCTTAACCCGAACTGCTTTATAAGCCCAGAAGATTCCTTTAACAATTAACTCTTCTCGAACCAGAGCAACAGATTTTAATAATGGGTGTTAATTAATGCTTTTGGCAGCACTAAAAGCGACTGACAATAGAGTAAAAGCTATAGTTATAGCTTTGGGCAATAACCTTATCTTAATCATTAATTTCCCTGACGACTCTTTAGGCTCTCAACCCTATTGTGACTAAAGCATAGGCAGTATTTTCTCTTAGAGATGAGCGATGCCTTCAGGGCAAATTATGAATTTTTTTGAAGCAATTAGAGAGAGAAAATAAAATAATGTGATTCTCATTGGCATAAAAGTGTTAGCATTCGAACGGAGAATCAACAGATTAACGATTAAGTTTGTACCCAGTATTCAAGGTTTTTCCGTAAAGTATTGAGCTATTTATTTACCAGTAATTCTGTCTCTCTAAACCCAACACTCATTGAGAAGACAATTAACATATGTCAATTTACGTCGGCAATTTATCATACGAAGTTAACCAAGAAGACTTAAACGAAGTCTTTACTGAGTATGGAACTGTAAAACGAATTCATATTCCTAGCGATCGCGAAACAGGTCGTCCTAGAGGCTTTGCTTTTGTGGAAATGGAATCGGAGGCTAACGAAGATAAAGCGATCGAGGCTTTAGATGGAGCCGAATGGATGGGTCGAGATCTGAAGGTTAACAAAGCTAGACCTCGTGAAGACAGAAGTGGCGGTCGTAGTAATCGACGTTTCTAATGCTTCTAGTTTGATTAAATACAATAATGCTTCTAGAGATAAAATGATAATTAATTTTGTTTTTCTTTCCTAGAAGCTTTTTTTGTTGGTGTGAGGAGAAAACAATCTGGTCTTAGTGCCGTGTAGCAAAAATTAGTAAAGTCAGCCCTAAAAAGCCTGAAGGAGCTTAGAGTGAAATCTATATAGAGCTGACAGTATTAACAATACAGATCAACTATGGCTTTCGTGTGACGATTCAATGAATTTTAGATGACGAGTTTAATTGAGATAACGCTAAAATCAACAAATATTAATATTGATTAATCTAAATTGAGCTATGGATTACCGACAATAATGATAAGCAGATAGAAGTTTGCGGGAATTATAGCAAGAGAGCTTCAAGCCCTGCTGGCTTAGATCTCAGATTACTCACACACTTAAATCATCCATAATGCGTCAATTTTTAAAACAAACTTTTGCCAGCACCATTGGTAGTATAGTTGGCTTAATTCTTTTTTTAGGCTTGGGTACTAGCGGTTTAGTCTTGATTTTTTTAGCCGCCGTATCCGATGAGTCAGAGATACAGGGAATTAAGGATCAATCGGTATTGGTATTTGATTTGTCAACTCAGATCAGAGATTCTAAGCCTCCTGCTAATTTAGCTCAAGCTTTTTCGGGTAAAAAACAAGAAATTATCACTTTACGTCGAGTATTACAGTCTCTCGATAATGCCACCAAAGACGATCGCATTAAAGCCTTACTTCTAGATGGTAGAAGAGGCGGTGCCTCCAATGGTTATGCTACCGTGGCTGAAGTAAGAGCGGCATTAGAAAAGTTCCGTGCTGCGGGCAAAAAAATTATTGCCTATGATGTGACTTTGAGTGAACGGGAATATTACCTGTCTTCTATTGCCGATGAGATCATTGTTAATCCCATGGGGACGATGGAATTAAATGGTTTGAGTTCCAAACAGATGTTTTTCAAAGGCGCGTTAGAAAAATATGGAGTGGGAGTACAGGTAATTCGCGTAGGTGACTATAAATCGGCAGTAGAGCCTTATATACGAGACGACTTTAGTGAGGCTAATCGAGAACAAACTAGAGCCTTACTCGATGATTTATGGGGTAAATTTATCGATACAGTAGCTGACAGTAGGGAGGTGAATCCAGAGAAACTGCAAACGCTGGTTGATAACAAGGGATATTTAGAGCCACAAGAGGCAAAGCAAGCTGGTTTAATTGATCAAATTGGCTACTATGACAATGTAGTGACTAAGCTACGCAAAATCACTGGGGAGACTGAGACATCAGAGAGCTTTAGACAGGTTGACTTAGGAACCTACGCCGATCGCATGATTCGGGCAACAGAAACTACTGCTGATGCGGCAGAAAAAATTGCTGTAGTTTATGCCGAAGGCGCAATTGTGGGCGGGATGGGCAGTATTGAAACTATTGGTAGCGATCGCTTTGCTGAGGAATTTCGTGAATTAAGAGAGGATGAGAAGGTTAAGGCAATTGTCTTGAGGGTCAATAGTCCTGGAGGGAGTGCCACGGCTTCGGAAGTAATTTTACGAGAGATTTTACTAACTAAGAAAGTTAAGCCTGTAATTGTTTCGATGGGTAACGTAGCGGCATCGGGGGGTTATTGGATTGCAGCGGGTGCCGATCGTATTTTTGCTGAAGAAAATACGGTGACAGGTTCCATTGGGGTTTTTGGTTTGCTGTCTAACATTCAGGAAATTGCTAACGACAATGGGATTACCTGGGATGTGGTTAAAACAGGTAAGTTTGCTGATATCGGCACCAACGTGCGTCCTAAAACCGAAGCTGAGTTAGCCCTTTATCAGCAGTCGGTAGATAAAACCTATCGACTATTTCTGAGAAAAGTTTCTCGTTACCGTAATCTTCCTGTAGCTAAAGTCAAGAAAATTGCTCAGGGTCGAGTTTGGTCAGGCAAGGAAGCAGTTAACATTGGCTTAGTTGATCGCCTGGGTGGTTTAGAAAGTGCGATCGCCTATGCCGCAGAAAAAGCAGAACTAGGTAATAGCTGGCAGTTAGAAGAATATCCCCAGCAGAACCGTTTTGAAACCCAGTTACTGCAACATTTGTTTGATGTTGAGGCTCTAGAATCTCAGGGGGCGATTGATCCTGTGACTGCCGAATTTCTAAAGATCAGACAGGAACTATCGATGTTAAGCGGATTTAACGATCCTAGTGGCGTATATGCCCGTTTACCATTTAATTTCAAGATTGACTGATTCTATAGCCGTAGAGGGATAAGGTTGTGATCTTTTTTGCACTACATAACCTGTAGTCCTTACTGGGTAGTGGTTTCACGTTGTAAATATTTTACACAATGAAGAGTTTCACAATCTTACTTCTCTAATGTTGAATTATTTTTCGTTACAGTTTTTCAAAGGGGAATTCATTCTTTTGAGTGTCTTCTCCAAATCTTTCAAAGCAACGAAAATATACAACCATGATTTACTTTAATTTAACTCAACTTTATTTTTTAATATCGACAGCTGTTTCGGTTTTCATTTTATATCCTCCAAATTGCCATATTGAGCCAATGGCTTCATAACCTAAAACTGGTTCTTTGGGCTTATACGATTTTATACTACCAAAAGCTCTTTGAATATTAGAACCTTCTCCTCTCGATCTTATGAAGTAATCTAGATAAATATAGGGGACAAATTTCGGATCTATTTGGTCAAAGTCATTAAAATTCCAAATATTATTACCAGGTTGATCTGGGGTTCCAGCATCTAAAGGTTGTTTTATACCAATCATTTCCTCACGAGTAATTGGCAGATCTGGTTTAAAAGTATTGTCTGGATATCCCACAGAATGACCTGAATGTGCAAAGGCTTGAACGTATTTGTATGCAGGATGTTGA
>JBCCDL010000476.1:0-5161 GCA_039030815.1 Cyanobacteria bacterium P01_A01_bin.83
AATTTCATTGTTCTACTCTCCTTTAATATTAGTTGTTTTGTTGTCGTTGTTAATTCTCAATACGGTTGAGGTTTGAGAAAATATGCAACTTGCTTGATATCTATTACAAAAAACAATCGAGAAAAAGTAGAGATAAAAAATTAGCTATAGCTATTAGCACTCCCAAATCATTCATGAAAATAATAAATGAATAAGAAATAATGACCAATGATATCAAAGACTGATAATTCTCATGACTCACATAAGACTGCTACATTAAGACTTTAACTTTAAGGACTTTAGTAGCTTAGTTGGACGAGCAGCCCTAATTACAGGATAATCTTGGGGATAGTTATGATACATATATTGTTCGTATTCGTACCAGTGCTTTTCTCCTTTTTCACGGTTACAGGTACGACAAATAACCCAAAGGTTTGACCATTCTAAAGATAGCCAAGGGTATTGCGATCGCGGTAATTTATGGTCGATAGTTCTACCTCCGCGATCACGATATTTTTCGCTACAAATTGGACAATACCAATCAGAATTCTCTGTGACCCAGGCTTTGCTTTCAGAAGTAGTTCCACATTCTCCATCACCGTTAATAAACCGCCATTGATCATATTTTAGATAATCATTTAGGTCTTGGTCTGTAAGGCGATGATATCTGCGACTACCAATCCTATCAGCTAATTTAAATAGTTCCTTTAGTTCTTTATTTTCCAAGTCCATGGTGAATTAAAATATATCATTTACTGTAATCAATTATTTCTACGATTTGGTCAGGATATTGACTGTCGATAATGTTAGCTATCTCATCTAATTCTCTGGCAATTCTTTGATGACGCTGATTAATTTCTTTGCTTTTGAGATATTTATTACCAATACGATCAGCCTCAATAAATAGCTCTTCTAGACTTAAGTTTTTAACCTTTTCCTGTTCCTGTAGTTCCCTGATTTTTTCATATAGCTCAATTATGTTAACCCAGCCAATATTACGATGGTTATGATGCTTGAGCCAAGTTTGATTTTCTTTAGTTAATTGCTGGCGATCGCGAGAATTTTTTCGTTGAACTTTACGATAGTTCATACCGCGAAAAGTTCGTGCTGATGATTTTTTGCTGCTCATAAAAAAATTACCCTAAAGTAGATTTTAGTAGCTCTACCAAACGTTTTCTGATGTCTAAAATATTTTTTAATTTCAGTAAATTTTTCATTTCAACAGTCAATTTAAGTCTAATTTCATCAACTATATTTTTAAGATTCTTATTATCCTTTTTAAGATCATCGTTAACCAGAATTAGCTTGGCTATTTTATCTTTTAGCTGCTTAACCTCTTGCTCTAATTCTGCTGAATTCTCATCGCTACTGCTGCCAATTTTTAGAGTAAGTGCTTCTATTTGAGCAATATATTCCTGAATTTCTTTATTGCGCTTAGTAACTAAGGCTTTTTGAGCAGCTTGAAGACGCTGACGATTGAGCAGCTCAGCACCAGCAAACTTAGATGACGCACGACGAACCATTAATTCATCAATATTAGTATTGCTCTTAAAATCAATTAATACTAAGGCTCTTTGAGCATCAGCTTTCGTCCAACCTTCATGATTGAGTAACTTAATCGCCTCTTTTTTATTCACGACTACATCTTAAAATTATTGCGAATTAGTCTAATTCTAAGTGTTTTTTATCGGCTAGTAAGTGAGCGCAATCACTAGTAGGAAAAAGTCAGTAGAACTTAAGTAATTACACCATAGTTTCTGCTTTTGCCTTCAAAATAACATAAAAATCTCGATATATAAACTTTTTCAAATTAATAAGTTTCATTATCTTTACCCAAGCACAACCGAAGTTTATTTCAATAATGTGAGAATTGCTGTATATTTGAATGATGTTAAATTCAACTTGGCTAAAACCGCTACAATAATTTTGAGCTGTTGTATTAATTCTATTGGTCATGTCTGAAGTCGCACTAGATGATATTCGCGAAGAGCGAATTATGATGGAAGCTGTAGTAGATTGCTACGACGAATCTGAACAAGCAATGGGTTGGTATTACTATCTAGAAGATAGAATCAATTTTCCCTTCAAGGCTAAATGGATAAATCGTCACAACTCTGAAGGAAGAAATGTAACGGTGTTATCAATGTCTCCAGAAGATGATTGCTTACATGATATGTTTGTCGAAGTTTTATATCGAGAAGGGGATATGGAGGATATTTTTGACGCACGACTGTCTGAAATAGAACCTCTCAATATTGATGCGGCAACAGAAGAAGCTATTGATGACTGGCACTATTGGGTAAAAAGAGGATATCAATTTTAATCAACTGTATACTCATCAATATGACCAACTAGTATACTATTGACTGCATTTTAGAATTCACTCTTCTAAATAACAATTAGCTCAATTACAATTCTTGGCTGGCTGGTCGCACTACAATTTCATTCACTCCTACTTCAGTAGGTTGAGCGATCGCATAACCTACTGCTTGACTAATAGCGGTTGGTGGGATGGCATCAAAACTGCTTTCGAGTTGACCTGATGTTTGTTCATCGTTACTAGACTGAATTAATTCGCTTTCAATCGCGCCAGGGTAGATGATAGTTACTCTTACTTTACCAAGGGTCTCTTTACGCAAGCTTTCACTAATAGCTCGCACGGCAAACTTAGTACCACAATAAACGGCAAAATTAGGCATGGCATGAAGTGAGGCGATCGAACCAATATTAATAACGTGACCGCTTTCACGCTCGTTCATGTGTGGCAATACCGCAGCAATCCCGTGTAGCACACCACGAATATTGATATCGATCGCTTTATTCCAGTCGTCTATCTTCAAATCGATGAGCGGACTCACTGGCATAATTCCCGCATTGTTAATCAAAACGTCAATCTTACCAAAGCGATCTAAAGTCGCTTGTGCCATTGACTGCACCTGCTGGGCATCGGTAACGTCGGTAATATGATAAGCAACGCCATCTCCTAACTCTCCAACAATAGATTTAAGCTTTTCTTCTCTACGTGCTGCTAACATCACTTTGCAACCAGCATCAGCTAATTCTCTGGCGATCGCTTCTCCAATACCGCTACTGGCACCCGTAACAATGACAACCTTGTTTTTTAAACTCATTGATATTTTTTCTACTAATTTTAATTGTGTTGTTTAATTCAATTAATGGAAGTTGCATCAACAAAATATTGAAACTTATTGTTTCCTACTGAGCCAAATAACCACCATCTACTGCTAATGTTGTCCCTGTCACGAAACCAGCAGCATCAGAACATAGCCAAACAACTGCTTCGGCAACTTCTGATGCCTTACCCATTCTGCCCATCGGTACAAAAGTAGAAATGTAATTGTCCAATGTTTCTTTGTCAGTAGTACCTCGATCTGGCATTCCCGTATCAATTGGACCAGGAGCGATTGCATTTATCCGAATACCCTGCTTGGCATATTCAACGGCGAGAGATTTAGTTAGACCCAAAACTCCATGTTTGCTAGCACAGTAAGGGCTTAGATTCGCTATGCCTACTTTTCCCGCACTCGATGAAGTATTAACAATTGCGCCACTCCCTTGCTTGAGCATTTGGATAATTTCGTATTTTAAACACAACCAAGTTCCCTTCAGGTTGATATCGATAACCTTATTTAAATCTGATTCACTCAGTTCGGTAATGGGTGAGAGCGTGCCTTCTGTTCCTGCATTGTTAAAAGCACAGTCGAGACTACCATAAGTTGCTACCGTTTTCTCGATTAATGCCTTAACTTCCGTCCCCTGAGAAATATCAGCTTTAATAAAAGTTGCTTCACCGCCTTGTTTTTTAATTAAATCTACTGTAGCTTTACCCTTTTCCTTACCTCTACCGCTAACAACTACTTTTGCTCCTATAACAGCTAAAGCGATCGCCGTTTCCCGTCCAATTCCTGTAGTTCCTCCAGTTACTAGAGCTACCTTTCCTTTAAGGCTGTTAGTCATAATTCAATTTTTTCTTGATCAGAATTGTTCGTTTTATAAGAAGCATCATTGTTAGAGAAGAACAAAACCACCTTTGCTATTTCCTCTGGCTGTCTAAATTTACCCATATGCTCGTCTTTTATTTAATTCGACTCAATAGTTTTTCGGCTTCACCTATTTTGAGATTTTGGTTATAAAGAGGTGCATCAGGTTCAAATAAAACACCTTGACTGAGATCGCCTAAATCTTGAGGTGCGAAACCGATATCTGCAATTAATTGTTTGACTGTCTCTTTTGCTTCGGAATTGTCACTGCAAACCTGTACAGCAATTCTTTCATCTCCTTCTTTAAATGCTTGTTGAGCAAATATGCGATCTGCGACAGAATTAAATGCTTTGACTATTTTCGCCTCTGGAAACAAACTAGCAACATAAGCTGAAGCTGTTTGCGACTCATCATCGATTACTTTTTGAGCTACTTCACCATCTCGTTGAGGATAAGGATTACCCGCATCGATTAGAATCTTGCCATCGAGACTGCCAATCTGTTGAGCTACATCAGGAACTTTGCCATAGGGAATAGCTAATAAAATAACCTCCCCAAAAGCTGCTGCTTCTTCTGCCGTACCAACTTTTGCACCCACCTTATCTGCTATTGATGTTAATTCCTCTGGATGTCTAGAACTAAACATCATTTCATGTCCCGCCTTTGCCCAATGTTGCCCTAACGTCCCGCCGATATTTCCCGAACCGATGATACCAATTTTCATTTTTTAACTTTTTTTTGGTTGATAAATAGCAAAATAGAGATAATTATGGCATAAGTATGACCTTAAATTGCCTATTCTTTCCTAATCTTGCTCAAGCTACTTCATATTTAGCTAGTTATTTATCGTTGAACTAATTCACAACTATACAGTAGATAAAAATATCTATATTAGTCAAATGAATGTGATAAATAATAGATATCTATATCATCGATTGTCAAAAGTTACTCAATGAATATCGACTACACTAATCTTCGTCAACTCGACCTTAATTTACTGGTTGCGCTTAATGTTTTGATTGCAGAAGCCAGCGTGACCAAAGCAGCCCAAAGACTTGATATGAGTCAGTCGGCAATGAGTCATGCTTTAAAAAGACTGCGAGCTATTTTAAATGATGACATTTTGATTCGCACCTCCAAGCAAATGGAAGTTACTCCTTATGCTCGTCAAATAAGCGAT
>JBCCDL010000477.1:0-5154 GCA_039030815.1 Cyanobacteria bacterium P01_A01_bin.83
ATAGATCGTAGATTGAAAATTTCAGGGGCGCAATGGAATCAAGAAAACGTATCACAAGTATTAAAACATCGGTGTGCATATCTCAACAATACTCTTTTAGCACAGTAATATTTTTGTTCTTACATAATTGACCTGCTCCCTTTATCTCTTTTGGATATGAGATACTTCTTCTAACTTCAGATATCATCCCTTCTTTGGTAATTGAATTGTCGATTGTTATCATAATGAGGCTATTATTAATACCTGTTTTCCGAGTAAAGGTAGAAACTAATATTTAATTTTGCTTCTCAAGCTAATAATTTTTTATGATTTCAATATTCATTGGAATACTGTAAATATTAGTTATTCTTCTTTACCTTCTAGGTAACTTTAAACTCTTATTTATAATCCAGTGATATTATTTTTCACCACTGCATTGGGAGAAAAGATATCAAATAAAAAAGCCCCATTAGAAAAATCCCCATAAATTGGTGGATTCCTAATAAGACTTTTTCCCTTTGTTGATTTAATTTTGGTCTAGATACCCTGGCAGTTAAATCTGCTTACTTTTTTTATATCTGTATGACTTTTCTTAATATCGCAGTTTGTTCAGAGTCTTTACTCTTGGAGTTGTACTTCTCCTACTTCTACTTACATACTACAATTATAGCATGTAAAAAAATAAATTGGGAAAAATTGCTTAAATAACTCAAAGAAAATTAGACAATTAGTTTAGATTTCTAGAGGTTTTCATAGATAGATATTATATCTTCTTCATGGTGTCCCTCTCTTCCTCTAATTTTGCTTTTGAAACTAAGGCTAGATATTTGATAGGATATGAGAAATAACAGGACTCGTAAAACTATTCCCCAGACATTTAATAGCCTGGGTTTTAAATACTTTGTTTGTATAGCCTATTGGCAATCCTTGGAGTAACTCCAACTCGTGTCTATTGAGGACTCTGTAGAGTGATTTATTAATGGGGTGCTGTATGATACTTGCACCATTTGATCCTAAGCTCCTACTGCTACAACAGATTGTCTGTGCCTTAGAATTGATATCACAAACATTCCTAAGTATTCTAGATTTTGTATTCTCAGAGTAATGATCTAAAGTTGTCCAGCGATCGCTTGCCGTTTCATTCAAAATATCTCTAATTACTAAGCCTCGATTAATGGGTTGTTCAACATCCCAATTAAACCAATAGAGTCTTTTCCTTCTTTGAGCAGTAAGTAAGGCACTATCTATCATCATTGACTCAACTCCAAGAGCATCATTGATGATTTGTTGGCACTGCTTATTCATCCCTACTACATTTTCTGCTAGGAAATATTGAGGTTTGACAATATCAAGTACTCTTTTGAACTCCCAGAACAGCATTCCTCTAGGATCGTTGAAGGCTTTTCTTAAGCCACTTCTAGAAAAAGACTGGCAACTAAATCCAGCAATGCAAATGTCTATATCAGTTGGCAGATTAGACTCATTGAGCTTTCTGATATCACCTAATTGAATGATATCTGGATAGTTAGACTGAGATACTTTGATTGCATAGGGGTCAATCTCTGCTGAGTAGTATTTATCTATTTGGATTCCTATAGATTGCAATGCATGATAGCCAACAGAGATACCGTCAAATAAACTTAAAACTTTCAATTGAAAAGGCTCTAGACATGTCTTCTAGGACCTTTAAAATTATTTTCTTAGACAGGCGATCGCTAACTTGAAAAGTATATTTGAGCAAAAAATACCGATATCTAAGCTTGACTTGAGAATTTAAGTTTCAAATCACTTTTTCCATCTCACTATCTGATGAACCAAAGAGGAATATTACCCAAAAGACAATCTCATTCAGAATCCAGTTTAGCAACGTATCCAATTTTGGAAGAATCCATTTGAATAGATGTAGACCTGCAATTCCAATCCTTAAACTAGCCCAGAAGCAAGCCACTATGAAACTAGCAATTGTAAAGGCTAGTGAATGTATAGCAAAAACAAACTTTAATTTACAACGAGCATTATTATTATATCCTTCTGGGCTAGAATTTATTGCTGCGTTTTTCGGCTGCTTGTATGCTGGGGTAGTAGCAGTTCCAGTTTATCCTCCCAAACGCGATCGGAAGTTATCTTGTCTGCTGGCTATTGTTAATGACGCTGGAGCGAGAATAGCACTAACAACAACAGCAATACTAAATGACATCGAGAAAAGGTGGGCAAACGAGGGAGAGTTGACTCAGCTAAAGTGGTTAGCAACAGATACCATTGAAACTACTCCTCAGGAATTTGTTCCTACATCAATCGCACCAGATAGTCTGGCATTTTTACAATACACTTCTGGTTCTACAGGAATGCCCAAAGGAGTCACTGTAACTCATGGCAGTATTATGCACAACGAGCAATCGATCAATCGGGCTTTTGGTCATAGTGAGGAGAGTATCTGTGTTGGTTGGTTGCCTTTATTCCATGATATGGGATTAATTGGTCAAACTTTACAGCCTATCTACGTAGGTTTTCCCAGTATTTTGATGCCACCATTAGCTTTTCTGCAAAAGCCAATTCGCTGGTTAAAAGCAATTTCCAAATATCGAGCGACTACCAGTGGGGGACCAAATTTTGCCTACGATTTGTGTGTTGAAAAAATCAAGCCAGAACAATTAGCCGAGCTTGACTTGAGCAGTTGGGATTTAGCTTATATTGGAGCAGAACCAGTACGAGCAAAAACTTTAGAGAAATTTGCTGAAAAATTTGCAGCTTGTGGCTTTAACTACAGTGCTTTCTATCCCTGTTATGGCATGGCAGAGGCTACCCTGTTTGCTACTGGTGGAGAAAAGGGGCAAAAGCCCGTAATTCAGGGGGTTAAAGCTAAGGATTTAGAGCAGAATTTGATCGCCGAAAGTGATTCCGATTCAGAAAGCAGATCGCTTGTGGGATGTGGTCGTCCTTACTCAAACACCAAGGTAATTATTGCCGATCCTGAGTCTTTAATTCAGTGTGAAGAAAGACAGATAGGAGAGATTTGGCTGTCGGGAGGGAGTATTGCTGCTGGATATTGGAATCGTCCTCAACTCAGCCGAGAAACCTTTGAAGCTTATTTACAAGATACTGAGTCGGGTTCTTTTTTACGCACGGGGGACTTAGGATTTTTACAAGATGGCGAATTGTTCTTTACTGGCAGACTCAAGGATTTAATTATTATTCGGGGACGCAATCATTATCCCCAGGATATTGAGATAACGGTAGAGAAAAGTCATCCTGGACTGCGATCGCACCATTGTGCTGCTTTTTCTGTAGAAGTAGCAGGAGAAGAAAAGCTGGTAGTGGTACAGGAAGTAGAGCGGACTTACCTGCGAAAACTGAATTTAGATGAAGCGATCGGGGCGATTCGACAGCAAGTTACATTGGAACATGAATTGCAGGTATATGCAGTAGTTTTAATCAAACCTGGAACTATTCTTAAAACTTCGAGCGGTAAGATTCAACGCCATGCTTGTCGCCATGCTTTCCTAGCTAAAAATCTTTCTGTTGTTGGCTGTAGTATTTTAGAGCGAACACAGCCATTATCTCCCGACCGAATATTGATCGCAGAAACAACCCAACCAAAACAATTCTTGCCTCAATTGCGCCAACAGATTGCTCGCTCTTTACAAGTATCGTTAGCTTCGATTCAGCCCGAACAATTACTCAGTACCTTGGGTTTAGATTCCCTACAGGCGGTTGAAATTAAAAACTATATTGAGGACGAATTTGGTGTAGTTATACCGATGGAGAAATTTTTTGAGAGGCTAACTGTAGCCCAACTAGCAACATATATCGGCAAGGCGATCACATTTCCTACTGTTAACGAGCATCAGTCTTCTCCTCACCCAGAAAAACTACAGCCTGAAGCTTCAGATAGTTTAGCCGTTCCTAAATCAGAATCAGAGAATACAACCCATCTGGTTCGAGAGCAAAACATACAATTTAGTTTGTTGTATTTTTCTAGTAATGAGGCTGAGTTTACCGACGACAAATACCAACTCTTTTTAGAAGGGGCAAAGTTTGCGGATCGACACGACTTTAAGGCTGTTTGGATTCCAGAACGTCATTTTAATGCTTTTGGTGGTATTTATCCCAATCCTTCAGTTTTGGGTGCAGCCCTAGCAACGATCACTAACAAGATCCGCATCAGGGCTGGTAGTGTAGTCTTGCCCTTACACAATCCGATTCGAGTTGCTGAAGATTGGTCGGTTGTCGATAATTTATCCCAAGGTAGAGTAGACCTTGCCTTTGCTATGGGTTGGAATGCCAATGATTTTGCGATCGCTCCCCAGAATTATCGCGATCGCCATTCCATTTTATTTTCTGGGATCGAGACAGTACGAGAACTTTGGCAAGGTAAGTCGATTTCAGTACCCAATGGTGTAAGTAAGCTAGCTAAGATTAAAATTTATCCTTTACCAAAACAACGGGAATTAGATGTCTGGATTACCTGTAGTGGTGGTGCAGAAAGATTTGCCGAAGCTGGCAACTGTGGGGCTAACATTCTAACGGCTTTACTATTTCAATCTGTAGAAGAATTAGCAGAGAAAATAGCTATCTATAGACAAGCAAGAGCTAAAAATGGTTACGATCAAGATGGTTGTGTCACCTTAATGTTGCATACCTTTATTGATGAGGATCTCGATGTAGTTCGTCAAAAAGTTAGACAACCATTTATCAAATATCTAGAAAGCTCGGTCAATTTATGGCGGAATAATTCTCAAAATCTCGATGAATTAAGCGAACCAGAAAGACAAGATTTACTAGCTTTTGCTTTTGAACGCTATTTTCGCACCAGTACTCTATTTGGTACGCCAGATAGTTGCGCGAATATGGTTAAGCGTTTGCAAGAAGTTGGGGTAAATGAAATAGCTTGTTTAATTGATTTTGGGGTTGATCGCGGTTCGGTAATGGAAATGCTGAAACATCTCAATTCATTACAAGAATTAGTTAATTCAAAACGTAGCTTGGAGGATTTCTCAGAAGCAATAAATTTAGAAGAAGATAATAAAACCAGCATCTCTATGACAGAGATCGACCTGGATTCGCGTTTTCGTTTGGCTTACAAGTCGGGTAAAAATGTTTTGCAGCGAGCCTTTGAATTCGATTTACCAAATAAGTTAAGAGCAACAGGAATTTTACCCTATTTCCAAGAACTAG
>JBCCDL010000478.1:0-5143 GCA_039030815.1 Cyanobacteria bacterium P01_A01_bin.83
GCCATTAATTTGATACTATAGGCTTTATATTTAAGCTGGTTTTGATGTATTTCATATTTTTTCATTCCTGTGATCTTTAAAAGACAGCCAGACTGAAGCTCATTAATTGGTAAAGTTGTTAATGATTTGGCTACTTCAATTGAGTAATCACCTTCGACTGTAGATAGATCAAGATGTTTGACTCGACCTTTAGAACTAACCAGAATATTTTCTAACTTACCAACTACTTCAAATCCCGAAATCAAAGGTTGTACTGCTATCATAATCGTCATTTTTAAAAAATTATTTCTATTCTAATTGATGATTATTTTTAATAAATAATAAAAATTTTCTTATTTAACGAACTAAGCACCGCAATCAAGATCATATTAAAATACAGAGAATGTAACTTCTTCAGATTTATCTATGGTTAACGTTCCTGCGGCAATAATTACTGATCGCCTGCTTCGAGATTGGTTGTTAGAAGATATTGGCAGGGGCGACCAGACTCAAGGATTATTTGCGGGTGAAAGCAAGATTGAGCAGGCATTCTGGCTTGTTAAAGAAGATGGGGTTGTGGCAGGTTTACCCATCGCTGCTAGGGTTTTTCAGTTATTAGATCCTAAAGCTAACTTTACTCTGACGGTAAAGGAGGGAGATTTTTGCCCATCAGGAACCAAGATTGCGGCTATCAAAGGAACTAGGGAGGCTTTATTAACTGGGGAAAGAGTAGCTTTAAATATAGCCATGCGTTTGAGTGGAATTGCCACAGCGACCTATTCCTATGTCAAAAGCATCGAGGATTTGCCAACTAAGTTAGTTGATACCAGAAAAACTACTCCTGGCTTAAGAATTTTAGAAAAGTATGCCAGTCGAGTTGGGGGTGCCATTAATCATCGGATGGGCTTAGATGATTTAGTCATGATTAAAGATAACCATATCAACGCCGCGGGCGGAATTGATAAGGCGATCGCTCTACTGAGAAACAATATCCCCTATCCCCTCAAAATTGAAGTAGAGACTACCGACATCCAGCAAGTAAAACAGGCAATAGAACATGGTGCAGATATCATTATGTTGGATAACATGTCTACTGCAACTATGAAGCAAGCCGTAGAAATTATTCGCCATGCCAATGACAAAATTAGAATTGAAGCTTCAGGAAACATTACTTTAGAAACTATTCGCTCAGTAGCCGAAGTAGGAGTTGATTATATCTCCAGTAGTGCCCCAATCACGCGATCGCATTGGTTAGATTTAAGTATGAGAATGGGGTGAAAATCTTCTGACTTCTAATTGTTATTCTCTACTTGTTCTCGATTTTTTTTTAAATTACAAGACAAGTTAGTTTATTAGGAGAAGTTAATCACGTCACTTTGTTATCGCGGTTCCACTTTTTCAAGCAAGATCTAAAGAGCAACTACTCAAGTATTCTCCTACAGGTAAAGTTCCTGTTTACCTTCAAGGCAATTTAGCTATTTGGGATAGTTTGGCGATCGCTGTTTACAACTTTACACAAAATCAAAAATGGAGTTATTGTTTTAAATATTCTTGATTTAATACATATTCCTCTATATTTTGTAATATTTCGCTCAAATAGCAAATTACTCTTTTTTGAACTTTTAATAGTTCTTCAGATGTGGCATCTTTTCCTACTTCATTAAAAGATTTAAAACCATGTGCTAAATCATTTCTATTTGTCTTGATCGTTAGCAAATCAATTCCATTCTGCGTTTTACGCTCATTAGTTTGATAAGAAAAACCATAATTCTTTGCTGCATCTTTAATTTTTCTAGCATCAATATTACCTGAAAATAACTTTTCCTTGTCGAAGCTAGCACTTACTATATCTATTGTTATTCTATTAATTTCTGCTAAAAGAGTATCTGACTTTTTATTTTTCTTAAAGTTTTGAATTACAATCTTTTTTATTTCTGTTCTCAAATCATCAAAAGATACTTCCTTACTAACGATATCATCATAAATAAATTCAATAGCATTGCGTATTGTAGATTCAATTAAATTATAAAGTAGTAAAAATCCTGTAGCCTTTAGAGTTTTCTCAAGTTCAACATCTATAGTTCTTAGTTTTTGATAGTTAGAATTGCCCATGGTCAGCTTAATAGAACCTTGTTCTAAGTTTTTTAGTAAGAAAAAATATTTACTAACTTCTTTAGCGCGTTCCTCAAAATCCTCAAATAAGCTACTTTCCATTAATTACCCAAAAGTTGATTCCGAACATACTCAATGCGACGACTCACTTTATTCTGAGAGCTACTTCCGTCTCCTTTCGTAAAAGCTCTAAATTTTTCTGACTCCAAAAAAGAGGTTGAGTGTGGTATTAATTCTTGGTTTTCTCTCAATGCTAATGCTACCCCCACAGTAATTGATTCAAATTTAATTCTAGTTACGGGTTCATATTGTTTCTTAGTTTTTCTATAAATATGTAAGGCATCTGGAAAATATGTTTCAACAAACGCGAGCATATTAATAAACTCCTCCCTCATTACCTCAATGTTTATTGACTGAGATTCATTAGCCTGTTCTAGATATTCATCTAAGAATTGGTGTACTTTTTTGCCAGAAAAATTTTGGTAATTATTCAAAAAAGCAAAAAAGCGTAAGATAAATTCTTGTGGATCACGTTTTTTGATTTCAGTTGTAGTAAAGGAACATAGATTACGAAATCTTTCTAGTTTAGATAGTTCTTCAACTAGATTAAGGAGTTTTCCAGGCTTACTACCTCTCCGTTTTTCCATTTCATTTAAATCCACACTCCCAGTATTAATTCTTTCAAACAAATCCCTTCTTACTTCTTCATCGGCATCTTCAGTCAATTGAATCATTCTAATCGTAGTTCTTTTAAAACGTCTCTGACGCGACAGTGGTAGATCTTGAAATGTAAAATTATTCAAAGTACTCAATTTTTCAAGACTATTTAAACGCAACTCATTATTTATGAATCTAGCCAAGGTGCGAATACGTTGCGTGCCATCTATAATTTCCAAGCGTGCTAAATCGTCGTTTTCTGAGGTGTTGGATATGTCGGCTACAAAAATATAGGGAATGGGTAAACCTAATAACACCGATTCAATAAATTTGGATTGCCTATTATCATCCCATGTCATCTCTCTTTGATAATCTGGTATAAATATTTCGTTCTCATCTTCATCTATACCATCTAGATATTTTTGAACCAGAATCTCGATAGGATACTCTAATGTATTATAGTCAACAGGTTTTCTTTGATCTCGAATTTGTGCTTCGGCAATTTCTTTTTTTTCATTGCTAATTTCTAATTGAGTAACCATAAGTTGTTACAAATTTTATTTATCTTATTGAATCTCTATATGTATATGATTTAAGGATATATCCTATTGTTTGTTCCCTCAAAGATCTACTACATCAAACAGTAATTACAAGGTTTTAATGATGCTGAAATTTTATTATTCTCGTCTTTCGATTAATGCACGGCGTGTTTGGGTAACGTTATTAGAAAAAAATATTGAATTTGAACCAATAGTTTTAAAGCTCAATGGCGATCAGTTTCAATCAGATTTTTTAGCGATCAATCCTTTTCATCATATTCCTGTACTAGTTGATCGAGATTTTCGCGTTTTTGAATCTTTAGCAATTTTGGATTATCTTGAAGCCAAATATCCTGAACCCTCTTTTATGCCTACTGCGGCTGATGAAATTGCTCAGGTGCGAATGATTGAGTTAGTAACGGTCAATGAATTGCCACCTGCTTCAATTGTGCTGATGAAAGAGATGTTAGATCTCGTGGTTGAAGCACCAAAGCTTGAGCAAGCTAAACAAACTATGGGGACTGGATTACAATATTTTGAGTCTAGTTTACCCGATGAAAAACTTTATTTTCTTGGAGATCGCTTTACCTATGCCGACATTGTGGCGGGGACAGCAGTCGATGCCATACCCAATCTGGGAATTAGTTTAGAACCATATCCCAAAGTAATTAAGTGGGTTGAAAATTTAAGACAGCGCAACTCTTGGCAAGAAACTGCTCCTTCTTTAGAAGAATTAGAGAAGTCTAAAGCAATTATGAAAGCTATTTTACAAAAACGCTAAATAAATAATCAATTGTCTCGCCAGGCAATTACTTTACCCTGAAAATTTGGCAGAATTAGCGATTTTCACGATAATCTATGGTGTCCCATTCGGAAATGTGGATTGAAAGTTAAAGAATTTTTTACTAAAAAGCGATCGCCAATTTATACCAGCGATCGCTTTAATAATTTTGCAAGTAAGCAAGTAAGCTAGAAGTTAAACAGAAGTAAGAGTTTTACTTGTCTCTGCATTGGTTTCTGCCCTATCTGCTTCAGAGGGGGGTACGACCTGCCAGAATTTGTCTAGATAGTTATCCCAATCCTGAAGAATGGTTTTCCCTTTAGCGCTACCTGTTTGAGCCACGTGCTGTTCAATCATCTCCTTAAGTTGTTTAACTCCTGCATCGGAGACAACTCTTTGAATCTTGACAATTTCAGGATTAACTTTGTCAGCAAAGTTATCATTTTCGTCGAGAAAATAACCTAAACCACCAGTCATACCCGCACCAACGTTACGACCAACTTCACCTAGAACAACAATCAAACCACCAGTCATGTATTCACAACAGTGATCTCCTGCACCTTCGATTACCGCCTTGCCCATGGAGTTGCGGACAGCAAATCTTTCTCCTGCCCTTCCATTAGCGTACAGTACGCCACCAGTGGCTCCATAAAGACAGGTATTACCAATAATGACGTTACTGCCAGCATCATAGGTGGATTTATTGCTGGGGGTAATAATAATTTCACCACCATGCATTCCTTTGCCAACATAGTCATTAGCTTCTCCCGAGACAATCATTTTCATCCCAGGCAGATTGAATGCGCCAAAGCTTTGACCCGCAGATCCTTTAAAGATTAGGGTAATTTCTCCTTCAAAGCCACTATTACCGTACTTAGAAGCGATTGTTCCCGAAATCCTACCGCCTACGCTACGGTCAGTATTAATAATATTAATGTCTTTGGCAACTTTACCCTGATTAGCGATCGCACTTTGTATATCAGCATCAGCTAAGATTTCATCATCCAAGACTTTACCATTGGTATGAACTGCTATGTGTTGTAACCAACTGCGGTCTTCTTTAACGTTGGGTAAA
>JBCCDL010000479.1:0-5142 GCA_039030815.1 Cyanobacteria bacterium P01_A01_bin.83
AATATAGTCATTCCCGATAGGAAACATATTAGTTTAGTATTAGACAATCTTTTGCTCCAAATCTTTGACTGGAGGACCTTGGATGACTTTGCCTTCGCAGGTAAACCGCCCACCATGACAAGGACAGTCCCAACTTTTCTCAGCACTATTCCAATTGACAATACAGGCAAGGTGAGGGCAAGTAGCATTAACTGCGGTAACTTTACCCGCTTCATCTTTATAAACGCCAACTTTTTCACCTTTGAGAGTAATGATTTTGCCTGATCCTGGTTTGACATCATCAACAGACCATTTCTCAATGCCTTTTAGTCTGTCTAATACCCAATGTTTACCAACATCGAGATTATTTTTAATCGATTCTTGAGTTACAAAGGGAGTTGCCCGCAGGGAATCGTATAAATCTGCCCAGGGATTAGGGATGCCTTGAACTAAATCTGTCAATAGCATTCCTGCCATGGTCCCTTTACTCATTCCCCAAAGATTAAACCCTGTGGCTACATAGATATGATCGTTGGCTGGAGTAAGTTTACCGATGTAAGGTAATTTATCAAAAGATTCATAATCTTGACTCGACCAACGATAGTCAACCTGATCAATACCAAAGTGAGAATGTAAATAGCGGTCTAACTCTTGGTATGATTTTTCAGTTTCACTTTTTTCACCAACTTTGTGTCCACCACCACCAATCAATAGTAGTAAACCGCCATCTTTTGCGGGAGTGGTACGAATAGAATGATAGTTGTCTCCCACGCCTATATACATCCCTGCGGGGGCTTTTTCTTCGCTAATCTTGGCACCAATAATATAGGATCTTTGAGGATAGGCTTTAGCAAAATACAACCCTTGATCCATTATGGGTAGGTGAGTTGTGAGTAAAACATCTGTTGCCTGTAAAGTAGTATTGTTGGCGTGAACTTTGCAGGGTGTTCCTTCATCTACCGTTTGTACCCGACTGTTTTCAAAGATATAGCTACCTTCCCCAGGAATAGTGTTAGCTAAATGTAAAAGATACTTGCGCACATGAAACTGTGCCTGATTGGTAAACTTAACTGCCCCTGTAATATTAAAAGGAAGAGTGGTTTCGGTGACAAATTCGGCTGGCAAACCCAGTTTAACTGCTGCTTCGTATTCTTTTTTGACTTTGTCTAAATTCTTTTGCTCCTCAGCAAAACTATAGGTATCATTACGTTGAAAGTCACAGTCAATGCCTTCTTGTTTGACTGTAGATGCCACAAATTCTACTCCCGCCTGATTGGATTCACCGTATAGTCTGGCTTTATCTTCTCCGTGACGGTCTATCAAGTCTGCATAAATAAGTTGATGCAATGATGTTACTTTAGCGGTAGTGTGTCCACTAGCACTCTTGGCAATTTGCTGTGCTTCTACCAACGCAACTGTTTTACCAGCTTTTTTTAATAAATAGGCTGCGGTAATTCCTGTAATTCCCGCGCCAATAATTGCCACATCCACAGTTACATTTTCCATTTTGGGAAATGATGTCTCAGTAGTAGAATCAAGCCAGAAAGATATTGCTTTGCCTGGTAAAGTTGTCATGATATTTTTAGAGTAAGACTTTAGTTGATTGAGTAAAAAGCGATCGCAGTACGCATCGCTTTTTATGTATTTTGAGACTATGTATTTGAAGCAGGATTAACCACTACACATTATTTATCAATGTATTGCTTCGGCGGTTGCTGATGGGATCTTAAGTATTTTGATCTATACCGATAATGTTGTGGCAATCAACATTAGAGTCTTTGATAGATACCTAATTAGCATTGCCTTTTTATTTGTAGCTGTTTTTGACCGAATCTTCAGGCTATTTTAGTAGCATTATTTTCGTCTATAGCATTTTTTGAGATTGCATCGTATGCCGCCATCAATATTTGCTGTCCGTATTTGAGCAGTCTTTTTGTTAGTTCTACTGGTAATTTTTCTAACTGTTGATCAGTCATAATCCAACTATTAGCTTTAAATCATATCTTGATCAAAGCAAAATATCACCATATGTTTAATCACTCTATAGTTATGGTTTATGAAAAATAAAAAATATACTTTGAGAATTATTGCCAATGGGAAGTACATGCTATAAGAGAAAAGATTATAACATATTGTTGCTAATATAGGCTAATTAATAAAAATAACAATACGCAATAAATATTGCGATTTATTGCGTATTGTTAAGGAAAATTTAATAAATATAAAAAAATTTTCACTATTTATTTTTGGCTGATTGAGCTTAAATGTATTGCTATTACTAATTTCTTCAAGTTTTAGTTTTACTTCTCAGGCTTCATCTTTACCAGGTACATCAGTGGTAATTTTCAGACGGGCTATACCAACTACTTCAACGTCAATTTCCAAGGTAACTCTTTCGCCATTTATCTCCTTCTCTCTTACCCTATCTCCCGCGACTTGCATGATGTCCAAAGCACGATCAACCGCTTCCTGAACTGCTTTTGTACTTACTTCTTCTACTTTGCTATCAGTTATATTAGAGACTTTAGTTACAACTTTCTTGCCCGTTGTTTCTACCGCATTTGCGACTTGACCCATTATTTTTTTGCCTTGATCGGGAATATTATCTAGGTTCATTATTTTTTAAATTCAACTAGGCAAAAATACCTTAACCAAGCTAGTTAAATAGCTAAAAGTCTTAGTGCATTTTTACGATTATCAATTTAATATAACTATTTAATAAGCGTTAATACATCATCCAAAAGATAGTTATAAGCAAATATAATCTTAGTTTATTGCTCAGGTTATTAGCCTTCAGATAGATTTAAATAAGCCAACAAATTGATTTTATAAATAAACAAGATTAATTTAATTATAAATACCTAAAATTAAAGCTCCGATGTATAAGAGATTGTATAAACAAACAAATTCTATACTTATATTTAACAAAGAGTAACAAGATAAATTTTTATTCGTTTTATTTAAATCAAACTTTTAGATAACTTTTAAAGTCATGAAAAATATTGCTCAAAAACTTATATACACTGCTTTGGGATTGACAGGAGCGATCGTACTGGTAATCTGGAGCTTTATTGAACCTCGTATACTCAATTAAGCTGGGGCTAAGAATCAATTTATTTCCCTTTGACCCTTAACCGCGGAATGCGGTCACTCGCAAGCCCTGCCTTTGCAAGGCAGGGAACGAGTGACCTTTACGAAGTCGTGATGTCAGCCCCGTCGTTTGCAGAGCCATTCAGCTCAAGTCGTCGTCTTCTTACGACAATGGCTCATGGGGGAAATCTCGCAAAGCGCAGGGCGTAAAACGCCACGGACAACTGCGGGGCTACCGCCCCATCGTCTCGCTTTGCGAGACTCTGCCCCTTCGGGGCTGCGGTTGCCGCAAAGCGACAACCCCGTGTCCTCCAGAGCATCGCGATGCGATTGCCCCCTTCGGGGGCTGCGGCTCAAGTACGGCGCGTTGCGCCATCGTCCGCTTTGCGAACCCGAATGCTTCGCATTCGTTCTAGCGACGCTTGCCTGCTTAGTCTTAGACTTGCGGACGCTTACGCAGGCTGCACCGCCTTGTCGCGCTTCGACGACTGGCAAAGCTTCGCTTTGCGCGCGGGGTCTGTCTGACCCTTTTCCCTAATAACACAAGGAGGACAAGACACCTGGGGGAACCCCAGGCAATACTTCTCGCTTAACAATTTATTTGAGAATTTGAAAATTGGGGACTTCGGGATTTGGGGACTTGGAGGCTAATTACATCCCTATCTTCCTACTTCCCTATCTCCCTAAACGAGAAGTATTGGAACCCATTATTCGTGGCTAAATAGTTAAATAGTGATCTGTGCAAGGAGTCTTATCTAATCCTTTAGTTACTGAGATCAAAAGGGCAATTAAGGAATCAACTTGTTAGTTAATGCTACAGCACCACTAATAATTTTTGCTAATGCTGAAGGCGCTTCTAAAGGTAAATTATGCCCTCCTGAAACCACCACTTTAGTGGCGTTAGGCATAGCTTCCTGTTGCTTATTCAAATCCTCAATACGATTAAAGTTACTCTGATCGCCGTAAACCAGGGTAATTGGTACTTTGATTTTTTGTAATAATTTTAAGTAGCGCGATCGCCCGATGCCATTTAAGCTAATCCCTGCTCTAGTGCGCAACAAAGGTTCCCAACGCCATCTCACGCCCCCTTGGCAGGGTTCGGTGATTCTTTCTGCCAGAAGTTTGGCTAAGGCTGGAGATATTGCAGGAGTCGCTTTACGCAATCGTTCTGCTGCCGTTTTAACATCAGGAAATATAGGATGTTCTGGTGGTTGAGCCATACTGTCTAACTGATTGGCGATCGCAGTGGTGGGATCATCGTCATCGCTATGGGTCGGCAAAATAGTTTCAACCAGAACAATATTTTTGATTCTTTGAGGTCGAATTGTGGCAAAAATAGCCCCCAAGACCGAACCTAAAGAATGTCCTACCAAAATAAAGGCTTTTCCAGCTAAATACTCAACAATAGCATCAATATCACCCAAGAAATCAATCAGGTTATAAGAACCTCCCTTACCCACGCGATCGCTTCTACCGTGTCCTCTTAAGTCAGGTGCAATTACCCGATAGCCTTTTTGTGCCAATCTAATTGCCACCTCTGACCAAGCAGCACCCTGTTCTAAAATACCGTGTAAACAGAGAACTAGCGGTCCTTCTTCTGGACCCCAGGTACACAAGCAAATTTTTAGACCTCTAATGGTAATCAAAGTTTCTTCCATCAGTAAATCGACTACATCAGGATTAGCTTCTTGAGTTAATTCGTATTTGAGCTGTTGCGCCAACTGCTGGGTATAGGTACTTAAAGGTGATGGCAGCTTAATATCCCTCCAGGCTGATCCTAGTTGAGCATCAATCTGCTGGTGGTTGAGAAAATTAGGATCTCCCAGGGACATGGCAGTATCGTTAACACCATCAGTCATGCGATCGCCTTGGTAGGGAGTTAAAACTGCGGGATTAAAGGGGATTTCTAAAAACTGACAAATACCAGTTAAAACTTCTTGGGGACGGCTAACTAAGTCTTCGTAATACACCAGATGATAGCGCTCAGGGTCTATATCTCGGGCAAAATTAAGAATATTCTGATTACTCTCACGCCAAATTAGCTCTGCCAACTCATAGGGATCGCTATTACCA
>JBCCDL010000480.1:0-5130 GCA_039030815.1 Cyanobacteria bacterium P01_A01_bin.83
AAAAGCTTCAGTTTTTTTTAAGATTTATATCAGTATATGAGGTCAGAGAGCGCGACAATTGACTTATATCTATACAAAATCAAGCCTTATAGCAACTTTTGACATCAATATTAATATTTAGATTAAGCTCAGATAACTGTTGTGGTGATTGTTATCATCAAAAACTTCCCTAAAAAACTGTGGTACCGTAATAAAGGTAAAGATAAGTAACAAAAATAAGAAATCAGTCCACCTCCATCAACTCAATATTCATTTAACCTAGTGACAACTTCTTCAAGTACCAACTGCCAGACAGCCACCACCTCCAATATTCTTGATCTGCCTCTTCAACCAGATCGCAAATCTTGGCGAGTATTTTTCACAGCCTCTTTTCTCGTTTCCGTACCCGTATTTTTCCAGGCTCCTATTGTTAGGTTGTTTCCTGAAGTAAGCTTAGTATTAACTTTATTCTGGGTCGGATTGGGGGCATATCTTTGGCAGCGTCCTCAAAGCCGTTGGTGGGGTGATATTATCCTTGGCTTTAGCTGGAGTTGGCTTGCTGGTTCAATTTATTGGGGTTGGTTGCGGTCTGAACCTCTAATACACATACCAATTGAGTCTATTGGACTACCCTTTGCCCTCTGGTGTATCTGGCGCGGGTGGGGTAAAGTAGGTAATTTTTTCTATCTAGGTTCTTTACTGGGTACGGCAATTACCGATTTATATTTTTATATTGTTGATGTTATTCCTTATTGGCGTCAGCTGATGACAGTAGATTTAGATCCTGCGTTAGCCTCGCCAATCTTGAAAGCGGCATTAACCCAGGTTCAAACCTTTTGGGGTATTAGTTGGGCAATAGTATTAGTTAATATCCTCTTGGGGGTTAGCTGGTGGTCTTTGAGAAAAATCGAGCTACACTGGTGGGCGTTCGCGGGAGCAGTTTTAAGCACAATTTTGGTAGATAGTTTATTTTGGATTGCTGCCTACTTTGCTTAATTGCTAATCACTTATTATTTTAGTGACGCTTAAGCTAAATAGACCTATGACTCAAAATAACGTAATAAAGCGATCGCCTCTAGATAAACTGCAAAATTTAGCGGGTAGCGAGACTACTCTTTATATTGTCAAGAGACTATTACAGGCGGCGTTGACTCTACTTTTAGCTTCAGCTCTTTGTTTTGCCATCGTCGAAATAGCCCCAGGAGACTATCTCGATACCCTCAAAGAAAACCCGCAGATAACTCCTGAGCGCATTGCCGAATTGACAGCACAGTTTGGGCTTGATCAGCCAGCAATTGTACAGTATTTCCGCTGGCTATGGCGAGTAATCACCAGGTTTGATTTTGGGACTAGCTTTGTTTATTTTCGTTCTGTTTCCTCATTGCTAGCAGAACGTATTCCAGCCACGTTATTGCTAGCTATTTCCTCAATTATCGTAACTTGGGCGATCGCAATTCCTTTGGGTATTCTGGGGGCGGTTAAACAAAACAGTCACGTCGATCAGATATTGCGAGTGTTGAGTTATTTTGGGCAAGGTTTTCCTAGCTTTATCACCGCACTCATATTTTTGATTATTGCTCAGTTTTTGTCGCCACTGTTTCCTGTAGGGGGAATGACTAGTATCAATCACGAGCAACTGTCTTTGGTAGGCAAAATAATAGATATTGTTTGGCATATGATCCTACCTACAATTGCTTTAAGTATTACTAGCTTTGCTGGGTTGCAGCGTTTGACTAGGGGACAGTTACTTGATGTATTGCGTCAAGACTATATTCAGACAGCAAGGGCTAAAGGTTTGCCCGAAAATAAAGTTATTTATGTCCATGCTTTGCGTAATGCAATCAACCCCTTAATTACTCTATTAGGATTTGAATTTGCCAGCTTGCTTGGGGGTTCGTTTATTGCCGAGTTTTTCTTTAACTGGCCAGGTTTAGGTCGTCTCACGCTTCAAGCAGTTCAGGCGCAAGATAAGTATTTGGTTATGGCAAGTTTGATGATGGGGGCGACAATGTTGATTGTGGGGAATCTTTTAGCCGATTTGTTATTAAAGGCTGTCGATCCCAAGATTAAATTAGCCGATCTCAAATAGACACTAGTTCGGTAAGCTAAGAACAGTTTATAAATTGGGTGTATTAAAGTGTGTTTGTAAAGTAAACATTAAATCGTTAAGGATATTGAGTAACGAGTAACGAGTAATGAGTAATGAGTAATGAGTGGGAAATAGAGAGTATCAAAAACCCATCTCATCTTTTTGTCTCCCCGTCCCCGTCTCCTTGCCCAATTTTGCCTTAATCTTTTATCCCGAAACAGTCTCTTAGACAGTAAGAAGCTAAAGCCATGAAATTGGCGTGGGATTGAGTTTTATCGAGCCAGATCAACGACGGTGCAATCAGAATGTTATTACAAATTAATTATTTAATTCGATCTAAGCAAGATGGTAAGTATTTAGTAGCGAGGATGCCTACACCAAGCGGTATTGAGGCGAGTTATCTTTTGGTTTTTCAACAAGATTATGATGCCCTAAGTTATATCAATACTCATGGTCAAGAATTTAGCGATCGCCTGACTGTCGAAACAGCTTCGCCGACACAGCTAAAAGGATTAAAAGAGCGCTGGAATTATGCGGGGTTTGGCATTGTTAAAGATCCTTTACTTCCTGAAATAGAATTTGTTGCTTAATGAGCAGTAGCCAATGGTGACAAGTCAACGTTATGTGTTGCTTGTTAACTGATTTTAAAGCGACTGAATTTTCTCGGATAAAACTTGTGTTAAAAATTCATAACCTTGCGAATTAAAATGTACGCCATCTTTGGCTAGAAGAAACTTATAATAGTTTGATTGCGCTATCATCAAAGACCACAAATCGAGAAAAAAACTATTTGTCGAGTATGCAACTTTAGTGGCAACCTGAATATATTGTTCTAAAGTTTTCATGGTGACAAAGTTAGCCTTGGGAAAAGCTTTTTTACGTGCAGACAAAGAAGCTTGATTGATTGGTGGGGAGGTAATAAGAAGGGTTTTTTGAGGTGTAATTTGCTCGACGATTGATGTCAAGTTTTGTTCATATTCTTTGATATTAACACCTTTATTTTCACTGGCATCAGTAGTTCCAAGTAAGACTGTTACTACGTCTGGACAATAATTCAAAACATCATTTTGTAATCGCTTTAGTGCGCCTCTGGTATTATCTCCTGCAACACCAGCATTAATAATAGTCCAACTTGGCAAAACTTGTTTGAGTCTGGGAGTAAGTTTTAGTGTTCCATTAGGGTCTTTTTCTTTAGCTGTAATGCTATCTCCTAGACAAATTAGCTTAGGCATCAGTATGGATTTGATAGATTCAACATTTCATCGATTTTAAATGAGAAAAGTAAAGGAAAAATTGGGAACATAAATTTTTTGTACTAATTATTTCTCATCAGATTATGCTTTAAACTTCCTTTGATTACTTTCGCCAACAGTATCTTCGCGCTTATTTACCCATACTAGTGTTGGTGATCAAATAGCTCAAATAATTTCCATGATAATATTGCCAATACCTTCACCTTTTTCTACAGCTTCATGGGCTGCCACTATGTCTGATAAAGGTAATTTTTGAGCAATTAAATGTTGCAAAACTCCTGCTTGCAAACAAGTCGTAATGTCTTTGACTGCTTCTTTGTGTGCTGATTGAGGCATGGCATAAGTCATCACACATCTTATGAGGGTGTTTTTTAACATAAACTGTCGAAATGGGATTACTGGGTTGTTATCCCCCGATGAATAAGCTGCGATCGCACCATTGGGCTTAATAATCTCCTGGTTGACTTGTAAATTAGATGCAAAAGCAACTTCGACAATGCGATCAACTCCTTGACCGTTGGTAATTTCTGTAACGCGATCGCTTACATTTTCGCTTTTGTAGTTAATCACCTGATTCGCACCACTATTAGTTGCTATGGCTTTTTTTTGATCGCTACCCACCGTAGCAATAACTTTCGCCCCACCCCATTTAGCTAATTGAACGGCATAATTACCTACCGCCCCCGTACCGCCAGCCACTAAGACCGTTTTATCTTGTACCGCACCGTCAGCAAAGACGCAGTAGTGAGCAGTCATAGCGGGGATTCCCAAACAGGCACCGTCAGCAAAACTGGTATTTTCGGGGAGGGTAACGGCTTGTTTGCTAGGCAAAACGGTATATTCAGCAGCCGTCCCAAATGGACGACCTAATTGCGCTTCGTAAAGCCAAACCCGTTCGCCAACTCTTTGAGGATCTACATCTATCCCCACAGCCTCAATTACTCCAGCACCGTCATTATGGGGAATAACGCGCTCAAACTGCATCGTTGTTCCCAGCAAACCACCTCGACGTTTAGTATCGTAAGGGTTAATGCCAGAAGTGTGCAATCGAACTAAAACCTCATCAGCTTTTGGTTCGGGTAGATCCATCTCTCCCAGTTGCAGAACTTTTTGCGCTTCTCCTGTGCTTTCATACCAAGCTGCTTTCATTTTTTTGACCCCTATATTAAGTATTTACGTCTGTTGATGTGCAGGATGTAATGTCATCTCTTCAACTTCAACCTGATCGAGTTCAGAAATGGTATAGCAGTCGAAGTAAAGCTTATGACAGTAAAAAATTATCTCGCGCAGAGACGCAAAGGCGCAGAGAGATTTAGAGTTGTCCTAACCTATAATTCGATTGCTATATAGCGTAATAGTGTAGAAGTATTAGGGCGTTGGCGATCGCATATCGATGATACTTCTGACGAAAAATTGATCATTGAATACTACGATCTACTAAATAGGGTGTTGGTAAGTGGGTAATGCTAAATCTTTATTTAGATGAACAACAGGCGGTATTTAAAAGCTGAAAGCTAATGGAACCAATAGCTACGAACCGTAATATTAAGTAGGTAGGCAGAATTAGATATAAACCCAAAATCAAAAAGAACGAAGTCAGGAGTAAGTGTCTTTTTACCTACTACCTACTACCCACCTACCTTAACCATCTTCTAATTAATTTTACTTAAATCACCAACGCCAATCTAACTAACTATATAAATCTAAATCGGTTACTGCTCCCAGGCTACTAGAAGAAACCAATTTGGCATATTTACCTAAGACTCCACGGGGATATTTTGGTTGACGTGCTTGCCATTTACTGCGACG
>JBCCDL010000481.1:0-5093 GCA_039030815.1 Cyanobacteria bacterium P01_A01_bin.83
ACTGAGGGTAAATACCGTTAAATTGCTGCTTCTTCGATGCTCCAATTCTTAGATATTGATCACAACGATAATCTATATTTAAGAATTGGACAAATCATAAGCTCCCAGTGCCTTGAGAGTAGAAGCCTGAGCTACTGTTAAACCTCTAATGCCATTAATATTCATTCCTTCATCTGATTTTGCACAGGAGACTGCGCCAAATAACCACTTCAAAATCTCCTTGTGCTTCTTGTGCTACTTTAGCCGTTAAAGCAGTTTTTCCTACTCCGCCTAATCCCAAAATAGCCAGCAAGCGAGAATTCTTATGGTGCAGCCATTGTTTTACTTCCGCTAATTCTCTACTACGCCCGTGAAAAAAACTAACATCAATGATTTCTCCCCAGTCGCTACGACAAGAAGTTGGGTTACTAATATCCTCTTCGTTTGCTATATTTTCTTGCTTAACTACTTCTTGCTGCCATTTCCTCCCCAAAGCAGCCTTAAAGTTCTTTTTCCCAACTGGTTCGCCCAAAGCTTTACCTAGCAACTTCCACAATTTAGGGGCAACATCTCGTCTTAAATAACTATCAGAATATCCCGAAACTTCTGCTATCTCGTCATAAGTCTGATTTTCCCAAGAGCCTTTAAAAATCGCCGTTTCCACATCGCTCAACCCGCGATCGCAATAAGCTAACATAGCTCGGTTGGCAACTGTCAAAGCCTGGGATAAATCCATCGTTAGAGCAACTTACGTAAATTTACTCAATTTTAGCGGAGGTTTTGGAGTTGGATGGAGCGCGATCGCCAATAAAAGATTATGGTTCTGAATTAAATACAATAAACTTAGCTAACTACTTAGTTTATTTTGAATATGGCACAGGTTAACATACACGAAGCCAAAACTAATTTATCCCAACTGCTTTCTCGTGCTGTTTTGGGAGAAGAGATAGTCATTGCCAAAGCAGGTAAGCCAATAGTGCGTCTAGTTCCTATCGAAGAACCTCTTCAAGACCGTATTTTAGGTCAGGATGAAGGATTATTTACCGTTCCCAAAGATTTTAACGATCCCTTGCCAGAAGATATTTTGTCTGCTTTGGAGGGTGGTTCGTAATGTGAATATCTTACTGGATACACAAATATTTCTTTGGGCATTAACCGAACCAAAACGCTTGGGAAACAATACTAAATCATTATTACAAAGCAAAACAAATCAACTCTATTTATCTGCTGCTACTTCTTGGGAAATTTCGATTAAAGCAGGTTTCGGCAAGCTTCCTCTTCCCGAACCTCCTGACAAATATAGCAGTCGAAGTAAAGCTTAAGACGTTAAATAGATATCTCGCGCAGAGGCGCAGAGGCACAGAGAGATTTAGAGCTGTCCTAACCTATAATTCGATTGCTATATATATCCACTAGAATGACAAATCTCCAAATAGTACCCCTAGATGTCAAACACTACCACACCTTCATCGTTTATCAACTCCCTTTACACCATCGCGACCCTTTTGACCGCATCTTGATTGCAACAGCAATAGCTGAGAATTTTTATTTAATGAGTGCTGATCGACAGTTTCGTAGTTATGATGTGAATTTGATTTGGGGTTTAGATTGAATAGTAATTTTATCTAACGATAATTAAAAAAGTGCGATCGCTTTTTCGTATTTAATCAGATTTTAGAATTCCAGCTTCTATCAACAATTTGCGTTCTTCAATTCTTTCTTGGCGATTAAATTGCAATAAACGCACTGTTACTCTGCCTTCAGGAGTTAAAGGGACAATTTGACCACCACTTATTCTAAAATGATTTTGCCATTGGTATTTACGAGGATGATACAAAGGGGTAAGTTCAGTTGTTTCTGGATCGATAGAAGCTAAATCGCTACCTTTATGTTGATTGCAAATCGTACAAGAAAGAGCCAAATTATCTTCTGTAAGTCTGACCTCCATGTTTTCTGGCAATGATATGGTCGATTTCGTGAGCAGCAAAAGTAAAAGCTTCAGGAATCAAACAATACTCGCAGCAATAATTAGCTCGTTCCCGCACTAAACTTCTAATGGCAGCAGGAATATAACTACTGCTCATCTTCTTTATCTTGTTGAAGTTTTGAGTAGGCTTTCGTTTTCGCTTTGCGAATCAAATGTTCGAGGTATTGATACTGTTCCCACATTTGAGCTTCTGCATCCGTGAGATTGCGATCGCGATGCTTTTCTAGTAAATTACTAATTTGGGTTTGCAATGCCTCCGAAGGACGTAAAGCAATAATTTCTTCTGGTGTAGGTAAAGTAGCTAAAAACTCCAAAACTTCAGCAATACCATTAAATCCATCTTGAGGACTAGCATTTAACTCTCGCAATCCTAATTCTATGACCTGCGGTAGTTTATCTTCAACAGAATTAAGACGAAACACTAATTCTTCAGAAAGATCGAGAGTAATTTGCATAATTAACGTTAGTCAGAACTAATACTATCATACTAATCTCTTTCAAGAATAAGAATTGAACTTGTAATCTTATCATAGGCTTTATTCTCCTGAGAGCTTCTGATAATCATTGTTTCTACGTTCCTTAAACTGCGATCGCAATAAGCTAACATAGCTCGGTTGGCAACTGTCAAAGCCTGGGATAAATCCATAGTTAGAGTAACTTGCGTGAATTTACTCAATTTTACCGAAGGTTAGAGAATTGAGGGTTTGCGCTTGGTCAATTCCCAAACATTTTCTAATTCAATATCTCTGAAACTTTATATAATCGATCTAAATTACCAATAAAGATAATAGCTTTTTTCTTAAAACTTAAAAATGCTCTATTTAGCTTTAAGTTGTCTGCAAGGAAGATTGATGCAGTCAGCAGCACAAGAATTACTTGACCTAAAAATTCAAGGATTACAGTTGACTCCTGGTTTATTTCCTACTAATGATTTTAAATCTTGGCTAGCTCGGAAAAAGACAAATTATTTAACTCATCACGGTTTTAGTTGGTACAAATACAACACTTCTGTTTGGAATAAAACAGCAGATTGCTTAGTAGCTTCTAATTCCATTCACCCACCAAAATCAAATAGTCCTCCTGGTAAGATTTGGAAACAAAAAGCCGAAGATGGCGACTATCAAGATTTCATTCTAGAAACTATGTATCCCGAATATCATCTTGGTAATAGTAAAGACCTGATATGGGCAATGGACAATCAATTTAGATTAGCTGTTGATGTTTCTCATATTTATATTCAATTACAAAGTGGTTCTCTATCTGATGCTGTTTGGCGAAGATTACAGCAGTACGAACATATTAAAGAATTGCATTTATCTAGTAATAATGGTCGAGTAGATATTCATCAACCACTCACTAAAAATACCTTTGGTTTAGATTGGGCAAAAGAAAGAAGTCGGGATGGCATACCTGTAGTTTTAGAATGCTATATGCACCGCCTATCTGACTCAGAAAGACTAGAACAAATTAAAATAGCAGGGATTGAGTAATGGCATATTTATATACTACATCTGAAACAGTAAAAATAAGACAAAAAATTATTGACAACTATGCTTTGCCAATAGTAAAAAGTGTTTTTGAGAAATATCCTCAAATTAATTCGGCTTATTTTTCAGTAGCTCAATACTCAAGTGACAACGCCTTTGATGAAGTACACGATTTCTTTTTGTACTCAGTATTAAATACTCCTGATTGGGAAGCCTATGCTAGATCGGAACAAGAAGAGGAAGATTTTGATACTTATGAAGAATACAAAAACTCTATTAAAGACCCAATAAATTTACCTGGATTTAAAGAATATACCGAAGATATAAGCGGTTATTCATTGGAGAAATCTGTGAAAATAAATTTTGATTATTTTAATGGCTTAAGGGGAGAAATCATTGCTGCTTTTGCGCCTTTTTGTCAGGAAGGATGTCATCAAAATATGGACTATTCTGAAGCGGATACTCCCTATGCTCTTTTTACCAAAACTAATGATGGCATAAAAATAAAGGTTGTCGGTAAAATGATACGACCTTGGTTTGATGGTGTTAGACCTGAAGATGATTATGAGACATAATTGATTATTGATAAAGCGATACAGATGGCGACCAACTTAGAGATCGATAACGAATTAATTCAAGAAGCTTTAAAACTTGGAGGGCATCGTACTAAACGTGCTGTAGTAGAAGAAGCTTTGCAAGAATACGTACAACGGCGCAAACAACTTCAAATTACCGAATTATTCGGCACAATCGAGTACGAAGAGGACTATGATTACAAAGAACAACGTCGTCAGTCATGAAAGTCATAGTCGATACTTCGGTATAGTCGCTAGCTTTAAGATGACGACAACAAAATAATACCATAGCCGATAAACTCCGCAATTTTATTAAAGTTGGCTCCATTTATTAATTCTTGTATTCGCCTTCGATCTGAAGTAACAGAACAGCTAAAGCAACTATTAGAAGCTCATATTTCGGCGCTCGCTATTTTTGAAGTTAAATGATAAATATTATTGAACTGTTTCTTAAAATTCAAATAATTAGTATTCAACAAATTGTTAAATTGTATTAGTTTATGTATGTAATAACAGCATGATTTTGCTTTGCAGCTTCAATGTAGAATTCTTTCATCGATCTAAAATTAGGCAGAAGATAGCCATCAACTAGATCTTTCTGATCCCAAATATTTGGATAAATATTTGCTTTCATTAAAGCCTCTGCATCAAATTTTTTACAGAATTCCTCATCTGAGATTGCAGAAATTTCAGCAGCAATTTGTTTAACAATACTTGATGGTGTTCCTAAAGCAGCACCATATCCGACATCCTCTTCGCCAATTGGCTTAATTCCAAATATTAGGTGCGATAGCAGAGAATCTCCGCCATAGGGTTCTCCATTAAGCATAAAGTGTATTGCTTGCCACGTTTTATCTAAATCGACTGCCCGATCGTAGTAATCCTCATACAAAACTTTAGTAATCGTTTCTGGCTTATCGTACAACTCATTTAATTCTGACTGAGAAATTGCCAGTAAATTACCAATCATGGACATTTTAAATCTCCTCTTACAAACAAGAAAGTTATTAATAGATCGTGGATTATATTGCTCTTTTCTAACACAGTCAAAGTTCAGTCTCGAAT
>JBCCDL010000482.1:0-5093 GCA_039030815.1 Cyanobacteria bacterium P01_A01_bin.83
ATATCACATTTTTATTGGTAAAGTTTATAGTTGCCGAAAAACTACGGAAAATTGTCTACTTCCAAAGCACAGGAGTAACATAAAGTTAAAGTACGCTTATTTTGGGACATCAGTAGTTTTTCAGAATTGAACTTGAGACAACAGTTTGATTTCTGTTTTTTGTCTCTTCACCTATAAGACGATCTCAACAGCCAATTTCTGAATTTTTCGAGTTAGGGGCGATTTTCTGCGCTTTATTTAATCCATTAAATTGATTTCAAGACTCGAAATCCTGTTTCTGTATGACTTACGACGGCTTTATTATCTGACTTGCCCCAGATGAGAATTAGGCAATATTAGCTAATGGAATAACTAGAATAATCTGTATAGCCAACTGGGGCATCTTCAGTATCACCCTTGCCATAAAAAGTTTTGGGATTAGGCTGCTTGATCTCGGCATCTTGCTTAAATCTAGCAACTAAATCGGGGTTAGCAATGTAAGGTCTACCATATGATACCAACTGAGCATTTCCAGATGCGATCGCCTGATTACCCGACTCTTTGTCATAACCACCATTAGTAATGATATTGCCCTGATACAGCGGACGAAACACGGGCAATACGGGATTGATTACTTCGCGGGTGTTTAAGTCAGCCTCATTGGGTTCCATCAGGTGAATATAGGCTAGATTGTATTCATTTAAAGTCGCGATTACATAAGCAAAAATAGCCTCTGGATCAGAATCAGACATACCGTAAAAAGTATTGCTGGGAGAGAGTTTGATGCCAACGCGATCAACCCCCCAAACTTCGGTAACTGCCGCTACTACCTCCAGCAGAAAACGAGCGCGATTGGCAATACTACCGCCATATTGATCCTGGCGTTGATTGGAACCATTTTGGAGAAATTGATCGATTAAATAACCAAAGGCACCGTGTAACTCTATGCCGTCAAAGCCTGCCTGCTTGGCATTAGCGGCACACTCACCAAACTGAGCCACTATGTCTTTAATTTCCGAGATTTCTAGCGCACGAGGAGTTTCTAACTCAACCTTACCTATAGGAGTATGCAGTTTTCCCTGACCTGCGATCGCACTAGGAGCAATCGGCTGTGATCCGTCAAGTAAAGCGGGATGAGATACTCGTCCGCAATGCCACAACTGTAAAAATATCTTACCGTCTTGAGCATGAACGGCATCGGTAACTAATTTCCAGCCTGCAATTTGGGCATCATTATAAATTCCAGGTACGTTCATGTAACCTTGGCTGAAGGGAGACACCATCGTACATTCGGTAACAATTAGACCTGCGTTGGCTCTTTGACCATAGTATTTTGCCATTAGCTCAGTAGGAATATTACCATCTGCTCGTAAGCGAGTCATGGGAGCCATCACTACCCGATTATTTAAGGTATTAGAGCCAAGTTGGAAGGTATCAAAAAGATTAGATTTCATTAAGTTTTAGTCTATGTTTGCATTAGCTCTTAGCCAACAGCATAATTACAGTATTGCCAAAAAACTAAGATCCCTTATTGATATGATTGAGCCAATCCATTAATCAATCAAGAAGGTACTAAAAAGTAAGCTACATACCAAATGGTACGTAAATTAATTCGTAATCGACCAGAACCAGAGATTTTCACCCTTGACTGTCCTACGCAACAGGTTTTAGATATTATTGGTAATAAATGGAGCGTAATCATTATTTATTGTCTGGCTTATCAAACTAGACGATATGGACAACTCGAACGCAAAATTGAAGGAATTTCCCAGAAAGTTCTAACCCAAACTTTACGCAAGCTGGAAAGGAACGGCTTAGTAAAGCGGGAAGTATATCCTGTAGTGCCACCACAGGTTGAATATTCATTAACGCCTTTGGGAGAAACCTTAATTGAACCTCTGTCTCTACTGGCAGAGTGGAGCGAACAGCACATTAATGAAGTGCAACAATCCAGAGCTGATCAATAATTACAGCCTTTTTCAGTTCAATAGATTAGGATCACAATTAGCTGGTTGGTAGCTATCAGCTATCAAAGTTTTTGTCTTCGGCTATTGGGTTTGCCCATTTAAAAAGCGCATTAAATACTAAAAAAATATAAACTTACTACATAAAAGGCGATCGCATCACGGTTTAATTGAAAGAATAGCCAGAGGTGAAGCTAAATGTCTGCATCCAAATTTGCGCCGATAGTCTTGTTACACCCCGAAGACACTCACTTCCCGATGCATCCGCGAGAATTTATTTCGCAATCGCGGTTTCGGCATCATATTACCTGGGGAAGGGATGAAGGCTACAACAAAAATGCGAAAGATTGGATTAAAACCAATGCTAGAACTCCCCGTGAACACTACTACGATATTCCTGTAGAGTTTATCAACAGCTATGGTCTGCAAAATGGAAAAAATCGACGACCAAGAGATAAAAACAATGGTGACAAGTGGAATGTTTTTTTACAGCCTGACGGTAATCCTGTAGGTATTAGCGAACCAAATGGCGAAGTTCCTGTTTTTTACTGTCAAAAAGTTCAAGATGATGGTAAAGTTTTCCATCAATATTGGTTTTTCTTTGGCTACAATCCTTCACTAGCTTTGAGACACCAAGGAGATTGGGAAGATTTCACTGCTGTTACCCAAGATAATCGCCTCGTCGAAGCATATTTTAGTGCCCATGGCGATCGCCGAATCGTGACTCTACAAGAACTGGAATTAGAAGGAGAACAGGTAAAAGTTTATTGTGCCAAAGGTTCTCACGCCCTATATCCTCGCGCAGGTTCATTTGCATCAAATGATATCTTGAGAGCTTTGGGGTGGGAGACCGACAAAACCGCAACGGGGGGGTACAAATGGAATACTTCGCGTAATATTGAACTTTTGTCCGAGCAACCCTGGAAAGACTATGCAGGTGCTTGGGGGGAGGTTGGCAATATTAACGCAACTACGGGTCCTTTAGGTCCCTGGTATAAGAGGTGGGGTACTTAGAAGTGAAAATTAGGCGATCGCCATTTAGTTATTTCGTTAACCATTAACCATCCTTCGGAATTTGAGCAGCTTTAGTTCTAAGAATAATTAAACCTGCAACCATAATTAAAGCTGCGCCGTATAAAGAATTTAGCTCTAACAATTCATTCCACACTAACCAACCAAGAAAAGTGCCAAAGGGAACAGAGGTATAGGTAAAAATACCAACGCTGGCGGCTGGAGCATTTTGATAGCCGCGAGTGAGTAGTAGCTGACCAATAGTCGTAGTTAATCCTATCCCAGCTAACATGATGTACTGTTTTAGAGTAGGAGTTTGCCAATGCCAGATCATCGGTATCGAGGAAATTATCACTCCAGCGATCGCAAAATAGGAGACTACCCGCAATGGTGGTTCTGTAGCTGATAACTTACGTACCGTCACAAAAGCAGTTGCTGCCAGGATACTGCTAGTTAAAGCAACTAAACTAGCTCGGTTAGTTTCTCCATTTGGTTCTAAAATTAGAAAGACTCCCAAAAATCCGATCGCCCCAGCCACCATAACTTGAGGAGTAATTTTTTCCTGTAGCCACAGAGCGGACATAAAGGGAATAATTAAGGGAATAGTAGACTTGATTAACATCGAATCCCCAAGAGGAATCTGACCTAGGGCATAGAAAAAACAATACATTGCTCCCATGCCAACCCCTGCCCGAAGCAAATGCAGATGTAATCGCTCGGTTTTAAGAACGTTTGAGCCATCTCTAAGAATCAACGGCGTTAAAATTGCCAAGCCAAACAAATTGCGGAAAAAGACAATTGATTCGTTATCTAATGAACCAGCCACAAACTTGATGATGGCGGCACTTAAGGCAAAACTTAATTCTGAAGCAACGATAAAAAATGCTCCTCGTAAAATACTTTGGCGTTGCATCATTAAAAATTAATTGGGAGAATTATGAACAACAAAAATTATTCTGGTGGGAGCAACAAATCATATAGTCGTACAAGGTTATGTTAGAACAGATCAGTTATGAGCTTCGTCGGTAGTAGGTAGTAGTTATACCATTTTAAATTTAAAAGATGACAGATCTTTCTGGTAGGGGCGAACCAACCTTCGCCCTTACGATTTATGTGTAAAAAAAGCCATTTAATTTGGTATTAATTAAGTGTCTTAACCCTGATTCGTAATGCTATATATCCTGAAACCAGTATCTAGCAAAATCCGCTGACCTCAATCAGCCTAATGTTTGATCGGGTTGATACTTCTGAGTATTTATTGACCATAAATCTAGGTGCAAGAGTCAACCAGTCTGAGACAAAACTCGATCCACTCGATCTAGCTCAATTTCCATAAAGTCATCCACAGTCCAGTTAGCCTGTCGCTGTAGCATGTGTAGGGGATAAAGATTAGAAATGCCAACTACCTGAATCTTAGCTCGTTTGGCGGCTTCTATGCCAACAGGATTATCTTCAATTGCGAGGCATTCAGCAGTCTCCACATTAAGCTGTTGTGCCGCTAGTAAATATGGTTCTGGTTCGGGTTTGCTGGATTCTAAATCGTCTCCAGCAACAATTACATCAAAATATTGAGCTAATTCTAACTTCTCCAAAAGATATTCTACCTCTGAGCGAGTTGCCCCTGTTACTAACCCAATAGCTATATTTTGGTCTTTTAACTGGATTAAAAAATCAGTTAAGTGAGGAGGTAAAGCAATCTCAACCCGTTCCTCGATCTTTTGACGATAGCCTTGGGCTTTAGTTTTTAGCAACTGATCGAGATATTCATCACTTAAAATTCTACCTCGACAGGCTAAAATCTCTTTTAAGCAAGCGCGATCGCTGCGACCACGGCAGTATTGAGTATATTCGTCTTTGTCAGCCCGCAAGTTTTCCTTGAGCAAGATATCGGCAATTAATTCTTGATTAATCGCCTCATCATCGATAATTACACCACTAAAATCTAACAAAACTGCTTTTAAACTCATATATTGCCGCTTAAAATATCAATAACTAGTTGATTTTACTCCTGTACTTAGCTGATTTGTCCACCAAACATCTTCAGTTAAAACCTGACTAAATCCTGCTTTACCCAACCAAGCATCAATACTTCCCGCAGCATATTCTTTGATATAGGGTTCTTCAAATATGTCTGTCAGC
>JBCCDL010000483.1:0-5092 GCA_039030815.1 Cyanobacteria bacterium P01_A01_bin.83
AGGAACTCTTTAGGCAAATATCAGCAGCAGGGATTATTAATCCTGGCTAGCGTTAGTGCAACAGCCTCGGCAGTATTGTGGGCAGTATCTTTCACTCAAACTAGTGTTGCTAGTTCTACTGTATTACGTAGCCTGACTCCACTATTTATTAGTTTAGGAGCCTGGTTATTTTTAAATCAGACTTTTAAGGGGCAATTTATCCTGGGCATGTTGTTGTCGGTTATGGGAGGAATGGCAATCGGCTGGAACGATTGGCAGCTAGGTACAGAGCATTTACTGGGTGATGTGATTGCTTTACTTTCGGCTGCTTTACATGGGATAAATATATTAATTATCGGCTATTTACGCGATCGCGGTTCTACTACCGAACAAGTTTTATTGTGGCGATGTGCTTGTGGTGCTATTATCACTTTGCCCTTTGCCTATTTAAGCAATACACCACTGTTGCCCCTCTCTCTTCTAGGTTGGTTAGCCGTAATTGCTTTAGCGTTAGTGTGTCAGACTTTTGGACAGGGTTTACTAGTCTTTAGCCTCAAGCAATATTCCTCTAGCTTCGTCGGAATCTTTGCCTTACTAAAACCAATTTTTACCGCCTTGTTAGCTTGGCTGATCTTTGCTGAAGCAATTAGTATCAATAGCGCCATTGCCGTAATGCTAATTTTAGCTGGCATCTATCTCGCTAAAATTAGTGAAGCCAATTCAATTAGTTCTAATCAGTAATTAACTCTAACTTTGTTGGTTATAGTCTACTTAATCTGGGAATGCTTCCGTGGTCTTATTTTAGAACCATACAGTCTGGTGTAAACCTGAGTAAATTCTGCTCCCAACAAAATAATCTGCGCCGAATAATAGACCCAAGCCAAGAACACAATTAAAGAGCCAGCCGCACCATAAGCTGAACCTAAACTTCCTTTACTGATATATACCCCCAATAAGAATTTACCAAACAAGAAAAGTAAGGCTGTAATTATTGAGCCAACGATAACGTCTTTCCAGGCAATTTTAACGTCAGGGACATATTTAAACATGAGACAGAATAAAAATGTCAATAAGCCCAAAGAAATAAAGAAGTCGAGGTTACTCCACAAATGAGCTACACCAGGAAGAAATTCAATGCGATATTTATTTAACGTAGAAACAACAGCACTCAACATCAAAGACAGGATCAACAAAAAGCCGATCGCCAGCACCATAAAAAAGGAAGAAATTCGCTTACGAATAAACGTGGCTACTCCTTTTCCTGGCTGTGGTTTGACGTTCCATACTGTATTTAAAGCGTCCTGTAATTGAGCAAAAATACCTGATGCCCCTAGAAGCAAAACCCCAATACTAATCAACGAAGCTATGCCACGTATTCTAGGCTGGCTCATGTTGTTTAATGCCAACAAAATCGGTTTCACACCATCTTGTCCCACCAATTCAGTTAACTGCTCGGTAAGTTCCGCCTGAGCAGTTTGTTCGCCAAAAAATGCTCCTGCGATCGCTACAGCAATTACTAATAAGGGTGAGATCGAAAATACTGTGTAATAGGCTAATGCCGCAGCAATTCGCGATGCTTTATCTTCCTGCCATTCTTGCCAAGTTTCTTGGAGTAATCTGCCAATTTTCCGTAAATTCATTGATTTTTGGGATTTTTCTCTCTATAGTTCCACTAAACATTACCCATTGGTTTATAAAGACTAGATTAAGCTTTGAGCTATCACTGTCAAGATTATGCTAATTAAGATTTGCTCTACTGCTATGAGTAAAACTACGTAGTAATATATGCGTATTTAATAACTTTCAGTAGCACTTTTATGAATTCTCAAAGTCTATCTATAAGTATTTTTATAATTAGTATTTCGTGGTTTACGTTGTTGAAGTCTAAATCCAGCATTTGCGCTCCCAAAAGCATTGGAAGCAATTCTATGACCTCTTTGAGCAAAGAAAGTTTCACTTATTCAAAGCATATTACCCATCAATTTATAGGTTCGAGAATAATCACTCAATTTACGCCAGAAGATGCACAGGGTCAAAGCATCAACCTCAATCAACTAGCTTCTAGTTTAGGGTATGACCATTTCAATTGGGTAAACTATGTTGAACTAGATCCTTACGGCATTGTGGATCACCAAGGACAAAAATTAGAAACTCCCTACAACGATCCGCCCCAGGGTGGTTATAGGTATGCTGCCGCAGACAAGCTACCTTTTTACTGGGATTTGGTAAAGTGCGATCGCTGTAAACCACGTCACCATATTAAACATGGACGCAATAGCAGTCAATTTAAGCTGGTATTCGATGACTCTCCCAGCGATTATCGTCTGCAACCAGGAGAAGCGGTAGAATTTGTTACTAGTTTAGTAGGCGTGAAACATTACGATCCACAGCAATATCAAGCAGAGTGGGATATTTTGCACACCTTTCGTTGGCAACTGACCAATCCTCGCTCTAACTATAGTCAGGTATCGTTAATTGAATCTGATGTTGACTCGAATAGCTTGTCTCTATTATTACTTAGCAGAATGCAGTTAGATGGAGCGCTTGTGATCAACAGTCAACAGTCAACAGTCAACAATCAACAATCAACAATCAACAATCAACAATCAACAATCAACAGTCAACAGTCAACAATCAACAGAAATAATGCTCAATAAATTTTGAGAAGCATGGTTAATGGTTATGCTGTTCGACGAATTTGGTTACTTCTCGATTAAAGTTATCAGGATTAACTAAAAATACCCAATGATTACCAGAGATTTGTTGAATTTTTAAATCAGTCAAATATTTACGATAGGGTTTTAATTGCCATTGGGTGCGATTTAGCCCTGCTGTCGGCTGAATAAATAAGCTAGGAATGGCTAATGGTTTGGTTAAACCCGACTGCTGCATAACATCGACAAAGATTTGATTGCGGGCAGCTACAGTAAATTTACTGCCCCAAGTTCCATTTGGCTTGGGTTCAATACTGGCGCGAAATACTTGTTGCTGTAGCGCTGTCCATTGGCGATACTGTTTGAGATTTTTGGCTAGATGCTCTGCTGCTGCTTGGTTTGCAAAAGGACCCATCCCCTGAAGGAATGGCAGCACACGGTACATTAGAGGAAAGGTGATTTTTAACCAGTTAGGTAGACGACCAACATAAAATGGATCGACCAAAATTAAACTATCAAAGATTTGGGGATTAGATGTAGCCCAAATAGTTGCTAGTTTTCCGCCCCAAGAATGCCCCAAAATATGCGCTTGATTCCAACCAAGATGCTCCATTAAGGCTTCAAGATCAGCAATTATCGTCTCCGAAGTATAATCGTGATCGGGCTTGCTACTTTCTCCATGTCCACGCAGATCGGGAGCAACTATATGATAACGATCTGCCAGATGCTCTCCTAAGCTAGACCATACCACCGCGCAGTCAGCTAATCCATGGAGGAGAAGTAGTTTTTTTTTAGAGTGGCTACTATCTCCTTCATCTTCTGTAACTGTTGAGTTGTGGCAATTCCATTCTAAATAGGAAATTTCAATTTCTTTCCTAGTAAAGGAATGGCGTTGAACAATATTTAACATTGATTTCTGCATTGGCTCATTTTTTCAGTGTAGCGTCAACTGAAAAGTTAATATCGTATTAGTTTTGTCCGAACCATTGATGCAAAAAACATTAGTTACCTTTTCCCACGACTACGATAAAAATCACCTAACTTTTCGGGGGGAATACCCAAATAGTAACCAGCGATAACTAGTTGATTAATCAAAGTTGTTTGCCAAACCCCTAACTTTTGCCAACGCCTACCAGAAGTAGTTACCGCCGCAGGTGCGATCGCAATGCGACCTTGTTGTTTAATTCTTTGGATCAATTCAAAGTCTTCCATGATGGAAATATCGGCAAATCCACCTGAGTTCATAAAAGCCTGTTTAGAAATAAAGATTCCCTGATCGCCATAGGGGAGAGATAATAAACGCGATCGCATTTTGACCATAATTTCAATCCAACGTAGAGCGCGATCAGTCCCATCAATTGCTAATTCAAAGGCTCCAGCCACTACCTGGGGCTGCTTTAACGTCGCAACGATTAATTCGATAAAGTCTGGGGGTAATTGACTATCGGCATGAAGAAACAGCAGTAACTCTCCTTGAGCAATCTTGGCTCCTGCATTCATTTGTCCCGCGCGACCTCTACCAGTTATAGTCAGAACCTTGGCTGTGGTTTGTTGAGCGATGGCTGTGGTTTGATCCTGACTACCGCCATCGACCACAATAATTTCAATCCCAGAATACTGCTTTAATTCTGCTAAAGTTTTGTGGATGATTGCCGCCTCATTGAGAACTGGGATAATAATGCTAATCATAACTTGAGCCATATGGGAAACATGAGAGACAAAAATACTCCTAAATATCAACATGGCGATGGGACAAGCGGCTTGCAAAGCACAGGACGCTTTGCGTCCAGAGTCTCCTTTAGGGAGCGCGAATCGGAGATTCGCCAGTCGTCGCTTCGACGACGTTTCTGTAAGATGCGCGGAGCGCAATCTGGATGCGAAGCATCCTGCGGGGCATACGCCCCGTTCCCTCGTCATCAATCATCAACTATCATTGAATACTTATTTACTATTATTTTAGTTGGCATAATCTTATTCAGTTTTACATCCAGTGCCGATGCTGGCACTATTGGCGAACGTATTGAGCAGTTTCCTCAATGGACGAATAAACCCAAGCTCAAGCTTGCCAAAGGAGACTTAAAATATCCTGAGTGGATGGCAGGGACGTGGTCAGTTGAAAGCATACTCACGGAACAGTTTGCCCCTCTCGCGCCAGATATTGTCACCCCTGGCTTTGAAGATAATCAGAATTATCTCAATCAAGCGATCGCTTTTGAGGTCAGATTCGGCACTGAATACGATACTCGTCCTCAAGGGTTTTTATCCCGATTAAAATCATCTAAAGCATCAGTTGTAGCAGATCGGGGGTTTAATGGTCAAAAAATTGCTCAAGCATATCTGGGAGATGACAATGTTTACCGAGTCAAAGTCGATCCTGATAATCCTAATCAACAGATAACTTTTCTTAAGGGCGATCGCAAGCTAATCTCTAAAATTACGGGACGAATACAAGAAACACT
>JBCCDL010000484.1:0-5092 GCA_039030815.1 Cyanobacteria bacterium P01_A01_bin.83
TCCTCAAAAGTAAATGCAAATCAAAAAGTCTAATATTGGATTAACTGTAGATGATAGTCTGATGCGGGTTTATGTGGCTGCACCAGAACCTGAAGGGCAATATCCAGGTATCTTATTTTACTCGGATATTTATCAGTTGGGCAGACCAATAACCTTGCTTGCAGATCGCCTCGCGGGCTATGGTTATGTCGTGGCAGCACCCGAAATTTTTCATCGACTCGAACCCATCAATACGGCGATCGCTCCCAATGATTTAGGCAAGTTACGTGGTAATGATAATGCTCGTCGAACGGCGATCGCGGAGTATGATCGTGATGCAGTAGCAGTATTAGAATGGCTTAAATCGGATAGTCGGGTCAATTCAGATATAGGGACAATGGGTTTCTGTATTGGGGGACATCTGGCATTTCGTGCCGCTCTTAACCCTGAAGTAAAAGGAGCAGCTTGTTGCTATCCTACAGGAATTCATAGCGGTAAATTAGGTAGAGGCGTTGCTGATACTATTAGTAGAATTGGGGAAATTAAAGGCGAAATCTTGACGATTTTTGGGACTCTCGATCCTCATGTTCCTTTGACAGGGAGACAAAAGATCATTCAGGCTTTGTCAAAGGCAAACATTAAGCATCAATCATTAGTTTATGAAGCTAACCATACATTTATGCGCGACGATGGCTATCGTTACGACCCTGTGGCTACCGATCTTGCTTGGACACAAATTATCAAGTTCTATCAGGAAGTTTTTCAGTGACCGAAATCAATCTTAAGTAAATTAAAAATCAATCTGCTCAAACATTAAATCCTAATTAAATATCATTAGAGACAATTTTATTTGATCTATTATGTAATATATCAAAGCCAATAATTGTCACACATTACTTACAAAATCATCTTTTATTAAGTAATATTTAGCAAAATAGAAATTTCTACGATTTATTAAAAAAATCTTTAGAAGTTATGGAACCTAAGGTGTAAAAGCATTTCAGCGCCATAAAGGCTTAGATGAAGCGGCTTAAATTCCTTAACTTCACTTGCATGATGTTATCTAACTTAGTAAAAGTAAAGAGTACACTATACTTTAGTACTTTATTAATTTGATATTTAGTAACTCAACTTCAATTTTGGCGACTTTACTAGAAAACAGAATAAAGACCAAAATTCAATCAGAGATAGCAAATTTTCATTCCTTAGCAACTTAATTATCGTAAGTTGCTTAAGAGCTAGTATTAATGGGCTCTAATATTATAAATAGAGCAGCATTTGTAATGTAAAAGAGAAATGAGCGCTACTTATAATTAGGAGTTTTGTCTGCCAACAAAACTTACCTAACCCTTTTATATAGTGCAGTAACGCTCGACAATCGCAATTTAATTGCGCGTTGAACTTTTACAAGTTATTAATTAACTTCCATTATATTCCAGCATACCACAGGAAAAATGTATCGTCAATTACAAAATGAATGTAATCTGTTTTACATAAATTGCTCTACACATTAGGAGTCAATGAATTGCAGTCCAAAACCAGATTAAGTAAATTTGAGTATTTGTGCTTATCTTCCTTATGTTACCTGGTAAAAACCAAAGTAATCAGGGATATTGATTGGTGAAGAAACAATAATACTTTATTAATTTACTGATATGTATGTAAAGGACGAGAAGTAAGAACAAGATCTAGCATAAAATTGCTAGATGTATCGTAGAGTACAATTTTCCTTGATATAATTTGCATCTTTTTAGTCAGTATTTAAGGATAAACACGTAAAATGTCAAGCACAAATTTCAATTTTTACTTATCTTCCTTATTTTCACTGGCAAAAGCCGAAATGATCGGGGATATTGATTAGCAACATTGAAACAATAATACTTTATTGTTTAATCAACTTTTAGAGAGGTGAGAATATGATGAGAGTAGAAGAAAAAGAAAAAAGTCAAATCGCTAAAGCAGATATACCAAGTCCACTAAAGCTAAAGTTTAAGATTCTTTGCGCGCAAAAAGGATTGAACATGAGCATCATGAGTGAACACTTGTTGAGAAGTTGGCTTCTAACAGGAGAACCAGCAATCAACAAAACGGTATTTTTTCCCGAATCAGATTTGGAAGTGATTAGTGTTTACATCCCTGAATCTATAAAGGTTCAGCTTAAGGTTAAATGTATGCAAGAAAAAGTCACGATGAAATTTGTTTTGTTCCAACTGATTCAAAAGTGGGTTTATGAAAACTCAGAACAGTCATTGAATTAGGTTACGGTTTTGTCTGCCAGCAGAACTAGATACCTATAATTAGGGACAAGTTAAGTAAGCCCAATCTTGAATTGCTCGTTGAAATTATAAGTTGATCATGAACTCTAATGTACACCCCTCACAAAAAGCAGAAGAATATATCTGCGTAATCGAACCCGCTATAGGAGACACCCCCTTAGCTAGAATTTTCAATTCGATTGATACTCAATGGGTTCAGCTCTCAGCAGAGATAGTAATCGTCGCAACTGCTAATAGCGCTTGGCTATACCAGCCCCGTAGTCTTAAAAGTTTAGACCGCTATGGTCAATCTATGACAGGCTTTAGTAATAGCGTTTGTTCCACCCAAAATTTATTAGATGCAGCGATTGCCGCAGCTTATTCTCAGTATACAGAAATTATGCTGCCAGAGTTAACTTTAGAACTCTGGATTTGGCAACTTGCAGGACATTATCATTTGACATGCCTTACTCCCAAAATTATGAGAGAAGCGGCAAAGATTTTTATGAAGGGAGATCAACCAATTCTTGCTAATTGGGCTAGGTCAAAAGCACAGCGAGAAAAAGAATATAATCGCACTACCTTACAGGACATAGAATATCTTGGCTACAATGCCCAGGCAGTAACCTCAGAATTTCATCCTCCCCAGGCTACTAGTTTGTTAGAATATTTGCAACAAGAGCAGACCCCAGATCCTTTTCTCTGTGTTGGTTATTCCTATGCTATTGAGCGGATTGCCACAAGAATCGAGCAGGAGTACATTCAGTTGGCGACGGGAATATTACCCCCAAGTCTAACCTGTTTAACTAAATCTACCTCTCGCCCTTGGCTGTACGGCAGCGTAGGAGTTGACGCAGGAGACGTTCAGGAAACTATCGAGGTAGTTGCCAGGCTGTCAGCCCCAGAACGAATCCGTATTGTAAAAGCCTGTTATGATACGGCTTTACTTTGTTTCCATCGTTCACCTCAAAGTTTAGCTAGTGATTGGCAAACTAAACCAATTTTGCCATCTCTGAAACGATAACAAGAATAAGGTCAGCTCTTGTCTGCCAACATGATTTGACCACTAGCACCCTGAATCTGCCAATTCGGGAAGTGTTAAAAGATATGTTACGTTCCTAAAAAGTATTGTTTCATTTAATTAAGTGAAATAAGTCTCTAAGCTTAGTTTAATCAAACTTGGAGAGTATAGATGCTAATAGCTAAGACAAATTGTGTCTGCCAACATGATTCAAGTCATATTAGTTAGCAAGCTCGAATCGATTAATCGCAAATTACCCGTTGAACTCAAGTTAATTATGAATTTATCTTCCCATCAAGACCAAAAAACAAGTATTTCTTTCCCCATAGACCGCAACACTTTAGAGGAGAAACGAGTTACTCCTGGTGTAGAGTGGATTAGAGTCGCTCCCAACAAAATTATTGTGGCATCTCTAGATAGCTCTTGGTTACTGGAAGATCATGATAATTTCCACTTTACCCAGTCTAAATAAGTCTTGGGCAAGGATAGTTTTGTCTGCCAACAAAGCTATTCTTGTCACGGCTAATACGAAGATTGTTGGTTGTTTAACCTATTGATGCATAAGATGGTTTTGCTCTTAGCTTTTAGCTATAAGCTCTTAGCTGTTAGCTCTCTGAGTTAAACTTACTTATAACTTAATTAGAAAGCACATCATATCTTAATCTACCAATTGACTACACTCTTTTGTCACTTTGTTGCATGGATGCAATATTAATACTGCTATCCCATGCTGAAATATAGATAACTTAGAACCGTCAAAACTTAGTATTAGCAGCCCAGAATGCTGATTTGTCGGGTGATGTCTGCCAACCTCACCTGAAAAACTCAAATCAGCAACCAGTTTCAATCAATCAATCGCAAATTACCCGTTGAACTTTTAAGTTAATTATGAATACTCAGCCAAACATTTTTGCTAACAATCAGGTACAGAATTCTGGTATCAATTCTTATACAGAGCAAAATAATTTAGACAACAAGAAGCTTAATCCTTCTGAATCTAAAGACGAAAAAAGAACGCATATAGTTCCCGCAAAAGGCACAAACAATAAATTTAAATTCGACCCCTCACTACTAGAAGACTTAAAACCAGAAACCAAAAAAAGCGCTCGCCCGACACCAACCTCACCTCAAACTGAGCCTCAGCGACCGCTCAATGTCTCTCAAGCTGTAGTCAAGATGTTGGAGGATATGGGAGTTAAACATGCCTTTGGCGTTTCTGGTGGCGCAATCGCACCAATGTGGCATGCATTACAACATAGTAACATAGAAGTAATGCACTTTCGTCACGAAGCTGGTGCGGCTTTTGCGGCAACTGAAGCCTACTTCGCTAGTGAAGACGAGGCTCCTGTAGTAATTTTTACCACCACAGGACCAGGAATCACCAACGCCTTAACTGGACTATATGCAGCGCGCTGGGAAGGAGCAAAGGTAATTTTCATCTCCGCCTGTACTTCTGCACCACAGCGGGGAAAATGCGCTTTTCAAGAGACAAGTACTTACACCATGCCTCATTCCAACATCTTTACTTCTGGAGAATTGTTTCACTACGCTACTACTCTTGAATGTGCTGAACAATTACCAGAAGTTTCTAGAAGAATCAATCTTGGTCTTAAAAAACCAGATGGTTTTGTGAGCCACTTAAGTATTCCTGTAAATATCCAAAGTAGTTTGCCTCCCAAACCTCTAAAAAAAGCACGAGTTATACAGTCTATACCAACAGCCAGCGAAAAAACTATTGCTGAATGTGCCGAATTGTTAGCTGAGGAGTCATTTGCCATCTGGGTTGGTTTTGGAGCAAGAAAAGCATCTAAAGCCATACGAGAACTGGCAGAAAAAA
>JBCCDL010000485.1:0-5085 GCA_039030815.1 Cyanobacteria bacterium P01_A01_bin.83
AGCATTCGACCTGGCTGGCTTAAGCGGTCAAACTGTGACTGGAACAACCATGGGTACGCCCCATTTTATGCCTCGACAACAGGTACTTGAATTTAAATACGCCAAACCCGATGTAGATATTTGGGCGGTAGCAGCAACACTTTACTTTATGCTCACTGGCACCCATCCTAGAAATTTAACCAACAAAGTCAATCCCATGCTGGAGATTTTAACTAAACCTTCAGTACCTATTAGAGAAAGAGAACCATCTATTCCAGTTTCATTAGCAGAACTAATCGATTATGCACTAATTGATAATCCAGAGCTTAATTTTAAAAGTGCGATCGCCTTTAAACAGAATTTGCTTTCAATAAATAAATCTTATTTGAATGTCTAACTAATTTCCCCAATTATTGCCTTTATTGACTAGCAATTTATTCGCAATATTTAAGAGATATTTTCTTTCATTTATGTTGAGAAACTAGTAAGCATGGTGTTCCCAGGAAGGGTTAAGCTGGAAATAGCTTCTTCTAACTTGATAAAGTAGCCAACATAGAAATTCCCAAGATAAATACCGAGATTAGGACTTATGGCGATCGCAACTATCAACCCCGCCACAGGGGAAACATTAAAAACTTTTACTCCTCTAACCGATGCTGAGATTGAAACTAAACTAGCATTGGCAGAGTCAACTTTTAAGCAGTATCGTCAAACCACTTTTACACAGCGTAGTCAGTGGTTAAACAATGCCGCAGCTATTTTAGAACAAGATACGCAGAAATTTGCCCAAATTATGACGACAGAGATGGGTAAGACGCTGCCAGGCGCGATCGCCGAAGCCGAAAAATGCGCTAAGGTTTGTCGTTTTTATGCCGATCAAGCCCCCGAGTTTTTAGCAAATGTGGAAATAAAGAGTGATGCTAGTCAAAGTTATATTGCTTATCAACCTTTAGGTACCATACTAGCTGTAATGCCCTGGAATTTTCCCTTTTGGCAGGTATTTCGTTTTGCTGCCCCTGCTTTGATGGCAGGCAATGTGGCAATCCTCAAACACGCCTCAAACGTGCCTCAGTGTGCTTTAGCGATCGCCGATATTTTGGCTCAGGCTGGTTTTCCCGAAGGGGCATTTCAAACTCTGTTAATTGGTGCATCTCAGGTTAAAGCCATCATTGAAGATGAACGAGTAGCCGCAGCAACCCTTACAGGAAGTGAACCTGCGGGGGCGGCATTAGCCTCAGCAGCAGGACAACAGATCAAAAAGGTAGTTTTGGAATTGGGTGGCAGCGATCCGTTTATTGTTTTGCCTAGCGCCAATCTAGAGGAGGCAGTATCTACCGCCGTCAAAGCCAGAATGTTGAACAATGGACAATCTTGTATTGCGGCTAAACGATTCATTGTGGCAGAAAATATCGCTGAAGAGTTTCAACAGCAGTTAATTACTAAATTCAAAGACCTCAAGATTGGCGATCCGATGTTGCCCGATACAGATATCGGACCTTTGGCAACCGATAGCATTCGCGCAGAATTAGATCAGCAGGTGCAGGCTGCGGTTAAAGATGGGGCAAAGATTATCCTCGGTGGTCAACCTATCAGCGATCGCCCTGGAAACTACTATCCACCCACAATCTTGACTAATATTCCTGTCGACTCTCCTACAGCCCAAACAGAGTTTTTTGGTCCTGTGGCATTACTATTTACTGTTAAAGATCTCGATCAGGCGATCGCTTTAGCAAACCAGATTCCCTTTGGTTTAGGTGCTAGTGCTTGGACAACTGACCATCAAGAAACCGAACGTTTAACTGCTGAGATCGAAGCTGGGGCTGTATTTATCAACGGCATGGTTAAATCCGATCCTCGTTTACCTTTTGGCGGTATCAAGCGCTCTGGTTATGGGCGAGAATTAAGTAAAGAAGGCATCCATGAATTTGTCAACATCAAGACTGTTTGGATCAAGTAAAGCTAAATAATACTTTCATTTCAAGTCGATCAAGCATAATCTTAATTAATTTTTGTAAAGTATAATTGCAACCGCTTTATTTTTCTGGCTTGATAAGAAATAGTCTTGATCTTAGTAACCTGTATTTTATAACTTCTGCTAAATCACAGAAATAAAAAATAAACAGAATTTGAGCGCTGTTTTTTTATTAGTGGATTAAAAGTTAATTCTGGTTAGTGATTGTCTTGCTTTTACTTAACGTAATTCCATATTGACTCACAAGATACGTCCTGTGAATTACGAAGCAACAAATGCTTTTGATATTAGATCAACTTGGTATTGTAAAGATTTGCTTGAGGCAGTTCACGATTTAGTTAGCAGGAAATTAATTATTTGGGATTGATTGTTGTAAGTCTGGATGAGATTATTAAGGAATACTTACCTTCGATAAACGCTAATCTTTAAAATTTTATAGATAGGAGTAACAATTAAGCTATGCAAATGTTGAAAAATCTGTTTGGCTCAGGTAAAAAATATTATCTAGAATTAGATGAATCTGAACAACCTAATGTGGTAGAGGCGGCTAGCAAGGCTGCTGAAACCATTAAAGAAAAAGCGACAGAATTGGCAGAATCTAAGCCTGTACAACAAGCAGTGGAAACAGTTTCCGAAGTAAGCACAACTGTAAAAACCGCCACTCAAGAAAAGCTATCTGAGGTTCTTCCAGGTGAGGGGGACGAGAATAAGCCAGCAGAAGCAAAAACAGCAAAGAAACCAGAAAAAGCGCCAGCTAAGGCTGAACAAAATGGAAAAGCTGTAGCAGCCAAGGAAAAAACCCCCAAGGCTCAGTCAACTCCCCAAAATTCTGGAGCATCATCTTTTGAGCCGCCATTCTGGGTAGCAGCGATGTATAACAATAAAGGCACTAATAATAGTAACGGCAAGGTTGCAGAAGAAACTTTTGCCACAGACAATTTGATGCCTATAGTTACCAAATATCGTCGTCGTCCAGGAGGCAGCCTGAGCAAATTCAAAGATATGGCAAAAAAAGCTAAAACTCCTAGAGGTTAGATCTTCAACTCCCTTAATCACGGGAGTTCACTGTGCCAATTATCAGTAATCAAGCCTTATGTTGTAGACGGAAGGATTACCTGCATAAAGGTAGGCTTCCGCCTTGGTTTTTTTGGTTTATAATTTTAAAGCTAAATCTAAAATATGGAGTTAGGCAGTTACAGATTGGCAATTAACATTGTCCCCCTTTCCGATAAGATGGGAATTGCCGCTTTTTTATTTAAGTCAGCAGTACCTTGAGGTAAAACGACAGGGAGTGCATTGACTTCGTCAAGATTGAGTTTGATTAGGGAAAATCTCGTCTAATTTTCCTAAAACATATTTTTTGTTAGAACGCGTTATTAAGTGAGAAAAAATTAATGAACCAAGAAAAAACTATTAAACCAGAAGTCTTTGAGGATTTTTTAGGCAAAGTAAGAACTATCGTAGTAGATCAGCTAGATGTAGAATCTGATCGAGTTACAGCAGAAGCAAGTTTTGCTAACGACTTGGGTGCAGATTCTCTCGACACTGTAGAATTGGTTATGGCTTTGGAAGAAGAATTTGATATTGAAATTCCTGATGAAGCAGCGGAAAAGATAGATACTGTAGGCAAGGCGGTAGAGCATATTGTTAAGGATCTTGGTGAGCCTGAATATTTCACCAATTGATTTCATAAAATTTTAGATATATCTAAATGTTAATCAAGGCTGCCAACTCTGCTAATGATAAATAGGCAAAATTAATCGTCAGAAAAACAAGGGTATGCAGGGAAAACGACTAGCCTAGTTACTTATCTGCACCCCAAAGTAATTAGATATATAGCAGTAGCAAGTGCCACACATCAGCCTTGAAAAAAACTGTGCCATATTAAAAGCGAAAGAAGGGCAAAAATGACAAATAGGCAAAACAAGCGAGTTGTAATTACAGGCTTGGGTGCAATCACTCCCATCGGCAATAATTTAGCAGACTATTGGGATGGTTTATTGCAAGGGCGTAACGGAGTAGGTTCAATAACCCTATTTGATGCTTCAGAACATGCTTGTCAAATTGCTGCGGAAGTTAAGAATTTTGACCCTCACGAGTATTTGGATAAGAAAGATGCCAAGCGGATGGATCGATTCGCTCAGTTTGGTGTCTGTGCTAGTAAGCAAGCTCTTACTGATGCCAATTTTGAGATCAATGAGCTTAATGCCGATCAGATCGGAGTCTTAATTGGAACTGGAGTGGGCGGCTTGAGAGTAATGGAGACTCAAAACGAAAACCTGATCACCAAAGGACCAAGGAAAGTTAGTCCGTTCACTATTCCCATGATGATCGCCAACATGGCAGCGGGATTAACGGCAATTCATACTGGGGCAAAAGGTCCTAATTCTTGTACGGTGACAGCTTGCGCCGCAGGTTCTCATGCTATTGGAGATGCTTTTCGCATTGTTCAAGGAGGCTATGCCAAAGCCATGATTTGTGGCGGCGCTGAAGCAGCGGTGACTCCACTGTCTTTTGCTGGTTTTTGTTCAGCTAAAGCCCTTTCAACTCGTAATGATGATCCACTCCATGCCAGTAGACCTTTTGATTGCGATCGCGATGGGTTTGTCATGGGAGAAGGCTCGGGGATTCTGTTGCTTGAGGAATTAGAACATGCTTTAAATCGTGGGGCGAAAATATACGCTGAGATTGTCGGCTATGGCATGACCTGTGATGCTTATCATATGACTTCTCCTGTGCCTGGAGGTCAAGGAGCGGCTAAAGCGATCGAGCTAGCTTTAAGGGACGGCAATTTAACTCCAGAGCAGATAGATTATATCAATGCTCATGGTACCAGTACCCAAGCCAACGATTCTAATGAGACCAAAGCGATCAAAAAGGCTCTAGGTAAGCGCGCTCAAGAAATTGTCATTAGTTCTACTAAGTCGATGACTGGTCACTTGTTAGGAGGTTCAGGAGGGATTGAAGCGGTAGCAACGGCAATGGCGATCGCCAATGATCGAGTACCCCCGACAATCAACTTGGCAAACCCAGACCCAGAGTGCGATTTAGATTATATTGCTAATTCCAGCCGCGACCATCAAGTCAATGGGGCATTGTCTAACTCTTTCGGTTTTGGTGGTCATAATGTTACC
>JBCCDL010000486.1:0-5084 GCA_039030815.1 Cyanobacteria bacterium P01_A01_bin.83
TCCGCTGTATCCGTTAAAGAAGTGGTCAAAAGATCTAAAGCTTGGGTATCATCACGATTTTCTTCGGCTAATTTGGCGATCGCTCCTACTACTGCGGCTCTAACTTCAGGGGAATCTGAGTCATATGCCCCGTAGAGCTTATCTTTAGCTTGAGCGCCAATAAATGCCAATGCCCAGGCAGCATGACCTTTATTACTCTCCGTGGCATCAGGGGAGGCTAAGACCTCTAACAAAGGGTTGACAGCCGCCTCTCCCATTCTAGCTAAAGCACCGATAGCAGATGCCTGAACCACTGTATCTTGATCGTTGATTAAAGCATAAATTAAATGAGGAACAGCTTTAGGGTCTTCAATTAAGGTTAAAGTTTTGCCAGCAGCTCTTCTGACTACCACATTAGAATGATGCAATAGTGCCTCGATTAAAATATCTACCGCAGGCTGACCCACTTTCCCCAACGCCTCGGCAAAGCCCAGTCGCACTAAACCCCTGGTATCGCCTAAACACTCTACCATCTGCCAAATTAGCTGCTGATCTTGGTAATTAAAGGTATCTTCTCTAAGCTGCTGATTTACTTCTGCCAAGAGGTCGTCAGTTTCTTCGTGAGGGAGCAAGGTTTCGCCATTGCTCGCGGGATTAGGGGTATTAGTCATTTAATTGCTTGCCTTTAGATTAGCTTGTTGCGATCGCAGTCTTTCTAACTTGGCATCAATATCAGCCAACTGCGGCTCTAGTTTTGCCATAGTTGCTTTTTTAGACAGCTTGGCTTTTTTGGCAGCTTCTGTGGTTTCTCTAACTAAGCGATCGCGATATTTCTCGAATTCAGCAATGAGTTCGGTTAGCTCTTCAACCGTTACAGGGGTTTGTGACATATGCTTAATCTTACTTAAACTTGTTGATCATTAATTTTGTTATATTTTTGATTTTCTCAGATTGTTTGTTAACCGTAAACTATCTAAGATCAACATCAGCACCAAGTTATAAACTATTAATTAACTAATTAACTGTGTCTAATATTGAATTTGAGCAGCGTAAAGAGTCACAATGCCATGAGCAAGTAGCTAATTGGTCTTAACTCATCGTCCGATGCTAAAGTTTAATCTTACAAGTATTAGCAGAGTGTCTCAAGCCAGTAAATCAAAGCCCAAATAATTTACTGATAACCTCAAAAGTTAATTAGACTCGATTGTTAAATTTATTAAAGTAATGGATAAAAGATTTTCTAATATCTTCAATTTAACTGAAGAACAGGCGATCGCCCTTTTGAAGAAACCTTTAGATAGTGAGGATGGTACTTCAGAGCGTTATGTAGGTGCAGCGCATTTGATCAACTTCCCTACAGAAAGAGCAATTAATGCCCTGATCGAAGCCGTTGCTGACCATGATCCTGCTTTAGAAAATCGCATTGCTAGACGTAAAGCAGTGGAGAGTTTAGGGCGCTTAAAGGCAACCGAGGCAATGCCTACTCTACAATCTTGTCTGGCTGATGAAGACCCCTTGACGGTAGAAAACGCTGTTTGGGCAATTGGCGAAATTGGCACAGAAGATCATTCTATCTTAGAAGCGATCGCTGACTTATTAACTAAACCCCAGCAAACTTATCGGGTAATTATTCATACCCTGGCTAACTTTAACTATCAACCCGCCATTGAGGGCATTCAGCCATTTACTGAACATGAGGATGAAACTATTGCCAGTGCGGCGATCGCTAGTTTAGCTCGCTTAACAGGAGATGATAGCCACATGGAACGTGTTGTGGAGTTTCTGCAACATGATAATGTTAATGCCCGTCGCGCCTGTATCCAAGATTTGATTGATGTGGAATATTATCGGGCGATCGCGGCGATCGCCAAAGCGCCGATTTCTGTAGCCTTCCGCTTGCGGGGCATACGGTTATTAGCAGCTAAGGGGTTAGCTAACAATCAGGTTAGTTTTGCCGAGATTGAACCCAGCCTCGATCAAATAATTCGCGATCGCCCTCAAGATATTGAGATGGTGCATGAGTACGATCAACCTCCTACTTTGGATTTTTTGATTAGGGAACTGTATCATACCGATTTTGGGCGCTGTTATTTGGCAGACAAAACTTTATTGGAGTCTTACCCTGAACAGGCAGCGGAGGCTTTGCTGGAGACCTATACCGCAGAGGCGCACAACGACTATGGCGCACATTTCCATGTAATTAAACTATTGGGTCTACTCAAACATCAGCCCAGTTACGATTTAATTGTGTCAGCCTTACACAATACTTCTCCTCAGTTTCAAAAATCTCGTGGGGCTGCGGCGATCGCTTTGGGTAATCTTCAGCTAAAATCGGCAATTCCCCTGCTAAAAGAAACTCTATCTACACCTATATTCGATCTGAAGTATGCTTGTTTGTTAGCATTGGAACAACTAGGAGAAAATTGTTGGTCAGAAGTGGCAGAAGATAAAAATATTTTGATTAAAGCTAAAGCCAATCATAAAAGCAATAGTTAATTGGCTTTATTTTATAGCTGTAGTTAATATTCATCAAACTCCTAGAAAAGGTTTAGCAGCATCTACAACAGTTACTAGAAACCTGTTCGCCAGAACAAGAATTAACTTCGTTGAAGAAATATAAACAGTAAGAATCGCCTTGCTACTAATCTTTTAATGATTTTTTGGGAGTTTCTAGCTCGAAATTGACATCTTTATATCTGACTGAGGAATCTTGCTCACTTCTGCCAGTTCTAGCCAGACCAGCAGCACCAGCAATAGCCGTTCCTGCTAATCCCAGACCAGCAGTTGCTCTTGTATCATCAATTCTGCCCATGGGCTGAACTAAGATCACCACGCCAATTAAAGCACCAATAAATGCTATAAATAAAGGAGTTAAGGCTTCAATTATTTCTGGAAGAGAAGAATTTATCATAGGAGCTGATTGAGACTTACGTGGGCTTTGTGAGCTATCAGATCTTGGGTTGGCGCTTGTCATTTTGTGTCCCTCCAATATGTTTTTAAATGTTAATTGTGATCTAGGATTTTTTTATTCTTATTCATTCAATAGTTCTAGAGAAAATTACTTATGCAATTTTGGTACGGCAAAAGATAATAAGCCTAAAAGAAAAATATGAAAATTAATTAGAATGACTATCCCTCCAGTCTGGCAATATCCTTTACAACAGCCAGCATTAAATAACAACCAGGTTCATGTTTGGTGTGCTGATCTTGATCTGCCTGATTTAGAAGTAGCCCGCCTGGGTACTTTTTTATCTAACGATGAGATTGCCAGAGCTAATAAATTTCGCTTTATAGAGCATCAAAAGAGGTTTACTGCGGCTAGAGGCATTTTAAGACAGTTATTGGCTAATTACTTGCAAATTAACCCCTGTGAGGTCAAGTTTGAATATAGCGATCGCGGAAAACCTAGCTTATCAAGTTGCCATCATAATCATGGCTTGCAATTTAATTTGTCCCACTCCCAAAACCATGCTCTTTATGGATTAACCCTGAACAATCTGATTGGAGTTGATGTGGAATATATAAGAGATATGCCAGATGCTATTAAAATCGCTCAGCGCTTTTTTTCTCCTCAAGAATATGAGTTAATTAAGGATATAGCAGTTAAAGAACAAGAGAGATTATTTTTTACTCTATGGACGGCGAAAGAAGCTTGTTTAAAAGCTTTAGGAACGGGATTATCAGGTTCTCTTGATACTGTAGAGATTGAAGTTAATCCGACTCGCCTGCGGTCAATCGCAGGAAGTAAAGTCGCTACTAGGGAGTGGGGACTGTATTCTTGTTCTCCCAAGAACGATTATATCGGAGCGATCGCCATAAAATCTGATCAGCCTAATCCAGAAATCAGCTTTTGGTCTTGGCATCATGATCGGTAATTTTTTACTGCTTAACCACGCCTTGTAAACAATAACTCTCGAAACAACTTTAAGCTATGAAATAGATGTATGATTTCTTATGAAATCTTAATATTATAGTAAATAGGATTTAACAAGAGAGAATTTCTATGACCACAATTACCTTTGTCAAGGAAAATCAAGAAGTGATCGCTGCACAGGGGTCAAATTTACGTGAGAAAGCTCTTCAAAACCGAGTCGATATCTATACTTTGGGGGGGAAACTAAGAAATTGTGGCGGTTACGGGCAATGTGCAACTTGTATCGTCGAAATTACCGAAGGCATGGAAAATTTATCCCCAAAAACGGATTTTGAACAACGTCGCTTGAAAAAAAAGCCCGATAATTATCGTCTAGCTTGCCAAACTCTAGTTAATGGTCCAGTGAGCGTTGTCACCAAGCCCAAGCCTGGCAAAAAGAAATAAACATCACACTCATGCAACTATTAACCTAAGTAATGATATTCTAGATAGGAATGTTGTTTTAATAATTACTTACTTAGGAGCTGCTATTGTATGGAAGTTAATGATTTGGGATTTGTAGCTACTATCCTATTTGTGTTGGTTCCTACTGTCTTCTTACTTATTCTCTTTATCCAAACAGATAAAGATCAAAGAGAAAATTAATATAAACTACAAAAATAAAATAACTTTTTGGTTGAGCTACGAAGCAGTTATTAATAGCCGCGCTAATAGTTAATGATTATTAGATAGCGGCTGTTAATATTTTTTGCTTAATGCTTGACTTTTTTTTACCTAATTTGTCGATAAATAAGCAACAAAACTTATCGGCTATATTAAGATTATCACACCGATTACATTGTGTTGCTTTAGGAGACTAGTGCCGCTGCACACAGAGGCGCGTAGTGGGTGACCCATGTAGAAGTAAGTAATGGGTAATGAGTAATGAGTAATGAGTTAGATATTATGAAGGTTTTAAGCTGAATAAAAATGGTCACTATATCTACGCCACCTCTACTAGATATTGGTTGAAAATCAACCCTATAAATTATCGTAAATTCGATTTATAGCAATCCCAAATCATTTCCTATCTGGAATAACCCTAAAAGATATAGTTGTTTTAATTGATTTTTGTACTCCCAAAGTTGTTGGTTCGAGGGATTAGGGATTAGGGATTAGGGGGAGTTTAGAAAAGTTTCATTCACCTAATTCTTATTTAAAATCACTATAAATAGAATTTAATTATTATTAA
>JBCCDL010000487.1:0-5083 GCA_039030815.1 Cyanobacteria bacterium P01_A01_bin.83
ATGGACAGAGACTATGCAAGCGCATTGCTGATTAAGAAAGTGGCGTTGGGTATCGTGTCACTATAAAATGCTTGACGACTATTTTAGTCTTAGAGAAGCCCACTCTTACCGCGAATGCGGAAGAGATGGGAGTATATCACCCAGGTATTACTTTTGATTCGGATACGATAATGCCATCCAAGTTGAGTAGTTAGCATCTGCATTAAATCGGTATGTACAAATCCTCTATCGTGCGCTTTTAGCCTTTTGGTTAATTTACTTGGTAGCGAAAATTACAGAATCATATCTCGATCCAGCAACGCCGACAATATTTTAGAAGCTGATCATCTGAGTGAACTTGGTGATATAGTTGCGTTGGGATAGAGTAGTTTTGGGTTACAGCCTGAGAGATTTCTGATTCTAATGGATTTAAATTGTAAAACAGCGAAACCATACGCTCAATTCCAGTCTATTGCCGCAACAATCTTGATTTGCGGACTGATCTTAGCTCTAATATTGCTAGGTGGCTGTAGTAGCTTGGGGCAACGGGAGGAATCAGAGATTACGAAGATCACCTTTTGGCATGGCATTAATCCCCCTGAAAATCGCGATATCTTTCAAAGATTGGTAGATCGGTTTAATCAAACAAATCCCGATCTCGAAGTAGACGCAGTTTATATTGGTCAACCTGATGCTCAATTGCCCAAAATTTTGGCGGCAACCATTAGTAATCAACCTCCTGACATTCTCTGGTTTGCACCTCAAATTGCAGGGAAGTTGGATCAACTGGGAGTATTATTGCCATTAGAAAATTGGTTGAATAATTCTCCTGTTAAAGTAGAAATTGACCCCGCGATGTTTAATTCTATGGAGTTAGACAAGCATATTTTATCTGTTCCCTTTGCTACTAATAATACGGCAGTATTTTATCGACCTAGTTTATTCAAACAAGCAGGAATTAGCGATCTGCCCCAAACTTGGTTGCAATTAGAGCAAACTGCCCAAAAATTGACTCGAAATCCCTCGAAGGGCGATCGCACTAAACAACACGGTATTTACTTATCTCTAGGCAAGGGAGAATGGGCGGTATTTACCTGGTTACCTTGGATCTATAGTGCGGGGGGAGATTTATTACAACAAGGACAACCCAATTTAGTTAACGCTGGTGCGATCGCTGCTTTGCAATTTGGTGCCGATTTAGTTGAGGGGGGGGTAGCTGTATTATCTCCTCCAGAAAGAGGTTATGAAATTGATGATTTTATTGCGGGAAAGGTGGCAATGCAAATTACTGGTCCTTGGACTTTAGCTCAGTTAAAAGCAGCTAAGATTGATTATGGTGTCTTTCCTATCCCAGTAGCACAACAACCAGCGGCAGTAATTGGCGGCGAGAATTTATTTGTGTTTAAAACTAATCCTGTAAGGGAACAAGCTAGCCTACGGTTTTTAGAATATGTCTTAAGTGAAGAGTTTCAGACAGCTTGGGCATTAGAGACAGGTTATCTTCCTGTTAATCTTAAATCTCAGCAAAGCGCAGCTTATCAAAACTTTGTGGCAGCTAATCCTGTAGTTAAAGTATTCCTCGATCAGATGCAGTGGGCAAAATCTCGTCCCATTATTCCCCAATACAATCGAGTGTCAGAAAACCTCGGTAGAGCAATTGAAGCTAGTCTTTTGGGTAAACAAACTCCCGAAGCAGCATTAAAGCGATCGCAACAGCGTTTAGAACTAATTTTTGGTAATTACCCCTAGTTAATCTCCTGCTACTATTCGAGATAAAAAAGTAGTAGCAACAAAATCGATTAACCATAGTAATTAGCCGCCCAGATCTAAGCAATTTAGAAAAATTTTATTTTAGCTATAGGTTGAATCTAAGGTATATAGCGATCGCCAGCAATTATATATATCGTTTAATTACTAATAGTGAAATTGGCAAAGGAAGCAAATTTGTGATTAGATTGCCCAATTATAATTAAATTTCTTTGATCGAAGATGTGGCAAGAGGTCTATTTTATTTTCTAATTCATATTCCATATAATTAAAATGAGAAAAACCAAGACGTATTGCTATGTTGAAGCAGCAAATCGAACACTATCAGAGATTTGCTCAACCCCATTATGCAGATCGCGATTCCGCTCATGATTTTCGACATATAGAAAGGATTATTAGTCGTCTGGACTTGTTATCACAAGAAATGTCCTCACCTAACAAAGCTCTATTGTATTTTATTGCTTGTTTTCACGGATTAAAAAATAGACTTAGAGAGGATGAATTATTTCGCGATGAGGTCAGAGTTTTTTTGCAAAATTTAAAATGGAATGAAGCTGAAATAGAAAAAGCACTTTTGAGTTTACAACGTCATACAAACAATCCACAAACTGTAGAAGAACAGATTGTACATGATGCTAACTATGTAGAGTTACTAGGAGCATTCGGTATTGCCAAAGCCTTTACTACTGGAGGTGCTTGGCAACAGACTTATGAACAGACTGCTGATATTTTTGAATATCGTTATCTAGATAAAATAACGTTTGTTACTCCAGTAGGAAAACGTATCGCTAAACAAAAAAGAGCTTACACCAAAAAATTTCTTAAGCAGCTAAGAAGCGAACTATAGTAATTTTATATATAAGAAGGCTAATTTACTGGAAAGTGTCACGTAATTGCAACAACGTTTAGAACTAATTTTTGGTATTGGTAATTGATTTTCTTTCCTAGAGATTAAAAATTAGTGTGATTAGCTGCTAATAAAACTTCGATAGAGATTAAGGTGTATTTGAGCAGATCTTGACCAACTGTATTTAAGAGGGATGTTGCTACTATTGTGAATCAATTTTTGAGCCACATTCGGGTTTAATATCTCTAACATTGCTTGAGATAGATCCTCGCTGGAATTAGGATTAACCAGCAAAGCAGAGTTATCATTTAAAAATTCAGTAAAGGGGGCAATTTTAGACGTAATTACAGGTATCCCTGAGGCGATCGCTTCTAATAGTACCAGTCCCCAACCTTCTTTAACTGAGGGAAAGACAAAAGCATCAGCACAGCGATACAAAACGGCTAAATCTTGCTCACTCATTACCCCAGGTAAGATTAAAGACTCTCCTAGACAAATGTTATACGTTTCTACAAGCCTAAAAAACTCTCTACGATAAGGTTTGTAATCAAACAGAGTATCGCCCCCTGCAATAACTAATTGTGCTTGAGGATAAATTTTTAATACCTGGGCATAAGCTTCTAGTAATTTAAGAGAATTTTTACGTGGTTCAATGCCGCCAATAGATAAATAAACTGGGTTGTCCCTAATTCCTAATCTTTGTTTTAACTCAGTTTCTAAACCATTTTGGTTACGGTCAAACTTATCAAGATTAATCCCATTAATAATTACAGGTGCACCCACTCCATATTGTTGCTGTAGTTGCTGTTGCCAATAATTGGAGACGCACAGACACAAATCTGGTTCCACGATAGAGCGATCGTGACACTGTTGTAAATAGAAACTGTTAAACTCATCAATATGATGAGCAGTACGGATGAAATTAGCAATCACTCCTTGATCGCGCAAGATTTTTAGAGCATTGGCACTAATACAGTCTTGAGAATGATAAATATCGTACTGGGCTACTTCTAAAATAAGATAATCAATAAATTCTTGAATCCTTTGTTTAATTAACTCATCAATAGACTCTGGTGCTGGTTTTGTCGGAACTAACTTTGTCGGACATTTTACAGGGCGATGAAAACCCAGATTATCTTTAGCTAAAGCATAAATGCAAACTTCTTGACCCAAATCTTGCAGTGCCTCCGCCAATTCTAAAGTATGGATCACTCCACCTCTGGGCTTTGTAGAATAAGTAAATAAGGCAATTCGTAGAGGTTTATTCATTTAATATAAAATACGATCTCCTTAAAAAAGCAAATTTTGAAGGTGAGAGAGGGCGACAAAGGCGCTTTCTCACGCCGCATGTTTCCCTCGCCATCTCTAATCACCTTGTTGTAACTTCAAATTTAACTATGACTTTAATAAATGGACCTCAAAGTTCGCCATTAATACAGTTGCTCAACTGGATTTTTCGACCACTTGATTTTTTAGAAGAATGCGATCGCAAATATGGCGATATGTTTAACCTAAATCTGATGGGACTGCCACCATTTACCGTGGTTAGCAATCCTCAAGGAATTGAAGAGATTTTAAGTGTCGATGCTAAAAAATTTGATGTAGGACGCACTAATGAATTAGCTGCTAGTTTATTAGGAGCCAATTCCTTAGTGTTGTTAGATGGCGAACCTCATCGCCGACAACGCAAGTTGATGATGCCTCCCTTTCACGGCGAAAAAGTCAAATCTTACGCGCAAACCATATGTCAAATCACTGATAAGGTGACAAGTCGCTGGCAAGAGCAACAAACTTTTGTGGCTCAAAAAGCTATGCAGGATATAACTTTAGAAACGATTCTGCACGTGGTTTTTGGGTTGAGTGAGGGAGAGCGTTACCAGCAGATTAAACCTCCACTAATCGAGCTATTAGACGCGACGGGTTCTCCCCTCAAAGCTAGCGTTATCTTTTTACCTTTCTTACAGCTAGATTTGGGCAAATGGAGTCCTTGGGGCAAAGTAGTACGACGCAGACAAAAGATTTATGACTTGCTGCAAGCCGAAATCGACGAGAGACGAGCTAATCCAGAATCATCAGGAAACGATGTTCTTAGTTTAATGATGTCTGCCCGAGATGAACAGGGAGAAGGTTTGAGCGATATCGAACTAAAAGATCAGATGATGACTTTGTTGGTAGCAGGACATGAAACTACTGCAACGGCTTTGTCGTGGGCTTTATATTGGATTCACAAGCTGCCAGAAGTCAAGCAAAAACTACTAGCAGAATTAGATAGCTTAGATCCTGATGCCGATCCTTTAGCTATCTCTCGTCTACCTTATCTCACTGCTGTCTGTAATGAAACTCTCAGAATTTATCCTGTGGCGTTTATTGCTTTTCTCCGTTGGGCAAAATCACCGATTGAAGTTATGGGACATCAGTTTAAAGCAGAGCAAATGCTTGCTCCGATGATCTATCTAACTCATCATCGAGAAGATTTATATCCCGAACCTA
>JBCCDL010000488.1:0-5077 GCA_039030815.1 Cyanobacteria bacterium P01_A01_bin.83
ATGATACCAGTTGGAATCCTAATTCTTCGATTAAGGAACTACAAGACCCATGATGGAAGTTCCCTAAATTAATCTCTTGCAACTGTGATGAACTGAGCAGTAGCAGTTTGGGCTTGCTGGCTACCAAGGGAGCAAAGGCTTCACGGGCTGCTGTGATTCGTTGTTCGGTTTCTGCTAAAAGTTGTTCGGCTTGTTGAGGACGATTAACTGCCTGGGCGATCGCTTTTAAATTATTCTCTGGTTCAGACTGATCTAAGCGATCTAATAGTATGGAGGGAGCAATTTGTGATAAATTATCATACTGTTTAATATTTTCTTCAAGACCGATAATCAAATCGGGCTGAACTTTGGCAATAGCTTCAATCGAAGGTTCGGAAGCTGAACCCACATTGGCTATCGGTTGAGTTATCATACTCCCCAGATAAGGAATTTGCTCGTCAGGATTATTATAATCTCCCTGATGAAATGCCACATGATCGCCGTAAGCTACTGGCTGCATGTTTAAAGCAAGTAAAGGTTCTAAGACATAAGGACCCAATACCACAATTCGTTGAGGTTGACCGCAAACTTCAGTTTCTCCCGCCTCATGTTCAATAGTGCGACAATCAGCTTGATCCGACGCAGATGCTGGTTGCCTGTTTGCTGGACTTTGACAAGAGGCGATCGCTATTCCCACAAATACAGACAGTACCAAAAACCGAATTGAAGATAACATTTTTTTACACCTCAAAGTCTCCATTGACCTAAATTGCATCTGGTGGGCAAGACAGTCCATTTGACTGTTATTTTGAAAGTTTAAACAATTTGCCCACCCTACAACTTTCTACTACATGCGGGCATAGCCCTTTGTTACTTTCTAAAACTTCATCGAAAACGAACCTGTAACCTCAAAAGGGTCGCCTACGTCATTCCCCGAGGATCTACTGTTGCTAGTTGCAACAATGTAGTCAACATCAAACAAGTTTTTAAAGTTTAGTGCTAATTTCCAGTTATTACGCTCGTAAAATAATGCCGCATTGGTCAGGAAGTAATCGTCTACGGTAAAGGTATTATCTAAATCTCCTTCTCTTTCGTCAACAAATACGAAACCGCCACCAAAACCCAAACCTTGGAGGTTTCCCGATTGAATTTCATAGGTCGTCCACAAACTAGCACTGTTTTCGGGAGTATTGAATAAACGATTACCCACCTCAACATCATTGTCTTCGCTCACTTCGGCATCGATATAGGCATAGCTCGCTACAATATTCCATCCAGGCATAATTTCACCAATGATATCCAATTCAACTCCCTGACTCTCTTGTTCTCCTGTTGCTACCGAAGAAAAGGGATCGATGGGATCGGGGGTAGCGACATTTTCCTTGGTGATATCAAAATATCCCAAAGTTGCCAGCAGTTTACCTTCGAGGATTTCACCTTTGATGCCGAACTCAAATCCCTCACTTTCTTCTGGGTCTAAAGGCTCGAAATCAGCGGTAGTTTCTGAATTGGGGCTAAAAGATTGAGAATAACTCCCAAAAAGCGAAATTTGGGGAATTGGTTGATAGATCAGTCCCACTCTGGGGGTCACATCGTCGTCGTTTTGAACTGTCTCGGAAGCTTCTGTACCAAAATCGTCTGAACCGATGACTGTGGTTTGTTCGATCGTGTCGTAGCGTACTCCTGCTAACAAAATTAAGTTGTCGAGGATGTCGACTTGGTCTTGCAAAAAGATGCCCAAGCGATCGCTCTGAATATCAATATTTCTGGCAAGTGGCAGTTGATCGATGTCAGCGTCGTCAAATCCTGCAAACACAGGATCGAAGACATCAATGAATTGGGGATTGGCAAAATCAAGACCTGTCAACTCTAGATCGTCGGTTCGATTAAGATCTACCCCAAACAAGAGAGTATGTTTAACCGAACCCGTATTAAATTCACCTACCACATTGGTTTGTAGCGTATAGTTTTGAATGTCAAAGTCCTGCTCTCCCAAGGGACTGAAGGTCAAACCAGTCTCTTCATCAAAATCAAAGGGAATCAATCCAGTATTAAGAATATTTCGATCCGTGTATCGAAAAGCATTGGCTATTCGCCAATTGTCGTTGAAGCGATGTTCTAGATTATAACCCACATTAACCAATTCACTCTCGCTCGAACTATCAGGGTCGTCAATAATGCTGTCAAAAGAGACATCAACTATCCCGTCTCCCGATGCAACAAGACCATTATCGAGGGGAGACTCATCATCTGTATAGTCTAATTGAAACGTGATATCGGTGCGATCGCCAATTTGCCAGCTTACTACAGGAGCAACGAAGAATCGCTCAAAGTCTTGGTCAAAGTCGCGAAAACTATTTTCATGTCTGTATAAGGCATTAAGTCGATAACGTAGGCTGCCATCGGCAGTTAAAGAATCAGAGAAATCAAGTTGAGGACGAACTAAACTGTCATTTCCTAACTGTAAGGTTGCCTCGTAAAGAGAACCTTCTTCTATGGGTTTTTTCGTCACTATATTAATTACTCCCCCTGGCTCAATTTCTCCATATAAAATTGAAGCAGGACCTTTGAGTACTTCCACTTGCTCCAGACTTGCCGTCTCTACAAAATTCTGCCCTTGACCACCAAATTGCCTGAAGCCATCTCGTAATACGGTAGTATCTTCAAATCCCCTGATATTGAAGCTCTCATTAGCATTACCAGTTCTGCCACCAGTTGTTACACCACTAACGTTATTTAAGACTTCATCCAGCCCGATTGCTTGTTGGTCTTCAATCACCCGTTGGGGAATTACCTGGATCGACTGAGGAATATCGCGGATAGGAGTATCGGTGCGGGTGGCTGTACTAGCTTCGGGGACGAAATATTCATCCTCAGTCCCCTGTCCAGTAGCAATCATGTTAATCTGCTCATCTGGTTCTTGTCCCGTAGTTGCACCTTCAGGAGCGATGCTGAGAACTAGATTCTCTGTTCCTGGTACTAACTCCGCACTCGGTGTCTGGTCTTCTCCTGTAATTCTGACTATGAGATTATTTTCATCCCCTTGATTTACTGTTATCTTGCTAATTCCTGGTGCAGGGTTAATTTCTGTCACTCCATTCTGAATTGAAAACGCTAAAGTTGCATTCAGAATATCGATTACCAGATCGTTACCTTCTGGCAGAATTAAAGGCACTAACCTTTCACTCCCCGCCACCGTTTCTAAAATCAACTCTAGCCCAGATTCAGTTAGGATCAGCTCTACTCCTGTAACTTTAGTAACTCCCTGAGCCAATAGATCCTCAGCCGTTCCTCTCGGATTTAAATAGATCTCTGTCTCTGCCGATCTTTCGCTCTCTCCTTTCTGCCTTTCTCCTATTCTTCCAACTTCGGCAAAGACAGGATAAACCCACACCAGGCTCGAAATACCTGCCAGAGATGACAACAGCGATAATGATTTCATTCTTACTCCTCAGACTCGACGGTCAACCACCTTATTTAAAAAAATTCCTAATAACCAGATGAAGAGTAGTGTAAAGAAGTTGACAAGAGCTTGTCTACCGAAAAACGGACATCAAGCAAAACGTTTCTAACGGCGTTAGGAGACGTAATTTAAATCTGACAATATAGTCTGAAAACTCCGAAAATAGAGGAATTAAAGAAATGGGATTCTAGCAAGGTGCAGCAATAAATTAAAAGTCACTATTGAAAAACGGACATTTATATGATGATTTAGTTACTTAGTTTTTCTAATCTTCCTTTTTTACATTCACTAGGAGTAATCCCAAACTGCCGTTTAAAAGCAGCCGCAAAATGACTTAAATTACAATAACCAACTAGATTACCAACTTCACTCAGAGATAGTTCTCCTTCTCGCAAAAGCTGATTCGCTTTTTCCAGGCGCTTTTGCGTGTAATAACCTAATACAGTAGTGTTAAATATTTCTTTAAAGCCACGACGTAAAGTGCGATCGCTAACTCCAACTTGCTGTGCTAATTCGAGAATCGAAGGCGGATTTTCTAACTGATTAGCTAAGATATCTCTCGCCTGATAAATGCGATCAATGTTTGAGGGTTTTAAACTAGATTTAGCAGGAAGATGATTAAATTCTGCCATTATAGGGTCTAGCTGTATGGCTAATAACTCCAAAACCTTAGCCTGGAGATAGAGTTTTCTGATTGTGCCTCGATAGGGTGTGTTAATAATTTGTTGAACTAAAGACCGTATTAAAGGCGTTACTTGAGGAAAAAACGATTCTGCCCAATCATCTTGCTTAATTATCTGTTTGCCAAAAGCAGAATTGAGGTCGAGATCGCAGAAAAAACTGCCAAATACTTCTGGTTCGAGGTAAATAGCTGCTCCCGTGGCCTGTTGACCTCCTAAAAATTTGAGGGGATAAGCAGGTGCAATACCACTTCCAGAAAAAAGAGCTTGTTTTCCACCAATGGTGGGATAAATCTGGCTACCAGGAACATAGCCCGAATTCAATATTACCATTTCGATTGGACTTTCGCTGGTTGGCATTTTGAGAATCAGATCGCGATCGCTTATCCAGTTAAAAATACTTAACTCTATACCAGGCGAAAATTCCCAAGAGCGGGTGTATCCATGCTGCCCCAAACTTGCTGGTTGTTCGATGAGGATCTCATTATCTTCAAGAACCAAATTATATTTGCCAGGTTGAGTATTATATTTTTCTAAAAGAGAGTATTCCGCACCAGATATAGTGAATGTCATAGAAGAGCGAATGTCTTGATGGCTAGCTTTATTGAGAATTATTTTAAATAATTATAGTTGCTTTAAAGGATAGAGGGTGCGGGGGGAAACTAGAAAACTAATGACTAACAACCAACTTTATTTAGACTATATTCATCTCGCCAGTAAATGAAATCGCGCAGCGACATCGATCAGTTAGTCTAATAACAACATTAAGATTTAATCTTCTATCTCATGCAATACAGGGAAAGCATATCCTGCAAGGGAAATTGCCAAACCACAAGCAGAAACCAGAGAGATCGCCATTGCCATACCCGCACCAGGATCGCTACCGAAAATATCGCCAACCAATCGAGTTAGAATATTGTCGGTTTGCATTGCTGGTTCAAAATAATTATCTACC
>JBCCDL010000489.1:0-5064 GCA_039030815.1 Cyanobacteria bacterium P01_A01_bin.83
AAAAAGAATAGAGCAAGTCCACCATAGACGATTATAAAAGAGTATGTTCGGAACAGAAAACCTTGGAGAGCAGGCACTCAATAAAATTGCCAAATTGGCTTTATCTTCTCAACTAGAAGCTTATGATAGTTTAGAGGTCAAAATTGATACTACTCCAGAAAAACTGGCTAAAGGCGAACTAGAATCGCTCTTAATTGAAGGAAAAGGACTAGTTATTGAAACCGACTTGCGATTGCAAATGCTGGAAATTGCGATGAAGGTAATTGCAGTCAAGCCGTTGAAAGCCTTAACAGGCAAGATCGAGTTTACCCAACCCACGGAAGGAACAGCTCAGTTAATTTTAACCGAAACCGATCTTAATCGCGCTTTGAATTCACCAGACCTCAGAGCCAAGATCGATGTTTTAGACACATATCTGTCAACAGGAGAGGTTAAACTAACAGTCCCTCAAAAGAAATGCCAGCTTCGCGAAGATGGAACAGTAGCTGTAGAAGCTCTGGTTGAGTTGCAACCATCAGGGGAGACTAAAGAAGTGGCATTTACTAGCACTCCCAAAATTGCCCCAGGAAGTAGAAGCGTAGTATTGGAAGATATTCAATACGAGCCAGGAAAAGAAGTATCGGAGGATTTAACTCAAGCATTTTTAGATAAAGCAGGAAAAATGCTCGATCTGCGTAACTTTGAGAAGCAAGGACTAGCTTTACGCATTCATCGCCTGACTGTAGAGGCTGGTCAGATAAAACTTTTAGCGGCAGCGGATATTACTCAGTTTCCCACCCTTTAATTAGTAGATGCGGAAAACAAATTTAAATAAGCAGACATCAATAATTACCATTTAATTTTACTATGTCTTCCTTGCTTATTGGCGATCGCTTCGTAATCTCCTGTTTCTTTTTCTCTTTATTAACCATAAATCCCAAGTATTACGACTAATTTTGAATGAACGACAGACATTAATTTTTTTAGTAATACTCCTAGCATTGCTGAATGTGTAATGCTGAAAAAATAATCAGCTAAATTTTCAATTATTCAAGATTCTCTAAAAGCTTAGAGCTACTAACAGTAACATCAAGTATGTTATTACTTAAATCACCACCGTGATACTTTTTTAACTCGAAATCTAACTTTTTAGTGCCAGAAAAACTGATCAAGCGTAACTAAACCGCATCTAGTTTGAAACCAGGAGTTAAAAAGATGTCTGTTCGAGGGATTGGGGATTGGGGATTGGGGATTGGGAACAAGAGTAAAACTATAGTTTTCGAGCAGGGAAGAGGTTTAAGAGCCGAATTTTTCTGGGTAATTTACAAAATTATCATCTACTTGCTCCCTTTACTTCTAAAAACCATCAACTAAAATATTATTCATCTTTCTGTGCAACTTGGATGTCTTCAGTACAACTAAAACTATGACTAATTGGCATACCATCAACCCAGTAAAAACTCTTGAATTACTTCATAGCGATGCAAAGGGTGGTTTATCAAGTGATGAAGTTTTCCGAAGACAGCAGAGGGTTGGTAAAAATGAACTCAAGCAAAAGGTTGGACGTAGCAAATTAAGTATTCTGTGGGATCAGTTTACTAACATTATGTTGGTAATGTTGATCGTAATCGCCGTCATTTCCGCAATTTTAGATCTACGCCATGGTGACTTTCCCAAAGATTCCATTGCTATTTTTACCATCGTGATTCTTAATGGCATTTTGGGATATGTTCAGGAAAGCAAAGCCGAAAAAGCTTTAGCTGCTCTCCAACGCCTTTCTAGTACTCAAGTCAAGATAATTCGTGATGGTGTTACGCAACAAATTGATGCCATTGAATTAGTCCCAGGAGACATCATGCTGCTGGAAGTAGGAGGGCAAATTGCGGCAGACGGACACTTGTTAGAGGCTCAAAATCTTCAGGTTAAGGAGTCTACTCTAACAGGGGAAGCTACGGCGGTGATTAAAGATACCGATGCTGTACTCGCTGAAGATGCACCTTTGGGAGATCGCACTAATTTAGTGTTTAAAGGGACGGAAGTGGTTGCAGGAAGAGCCAAAGCGGTTGTCACTAAAACAGGAATGGAGACTGAAATTGGTCTAATTGCAACCATGCTGCAAAATGTCGATGTTGAGTCTACACCGCTACAAAAACGAATGACTCAATTGGGAAATGTATTGGTTGGTGGTTCGTTAGCTTTAGTGTTTTTAATTACCGTTGGTGGTTTGTGGCGTTCAGGCTGGCAAATTTTTGATGAGATATTAGAGACTTCCCTGAGCATGGCGGTGGCTGTAGTTCCCGAAGGTTTACCAGCGGTGGTAACTGTTACCCTAGCCATTGGTACCCAAAAGATGATTCGCCGCCGTGCCTTGATCCGTAAACTGCCTGCGGTGGAAACTTTGGGTTCGGTAACTACTATCTGTTCTGACAAGACGGGAACTCTGACGCAAAACAAGATGATTGTCCAGCAGGTGAATACCTTCTCTTGGGACTTTAAAGTTACTGGAGAAGGCTATCAACCATCAGGAGAATTTTTGGCACCAGATTGTCACCAGCCTGAAAAAGAACCAGAAGTACAGCAGTTACTTCAGGTTTGTGTACTATGCAACGATGCTCTGTTGCAGCATACAGCTACCGAGCATCAATCTAGAACCTGGTCGATACTAGGCGACCCCACAGAAGGGGCACTACTAGCCTTGGCAGGGAAGGCGGGGATATTTAAAGCAGAACTAGAGCCACAGTTTTCTCGAATAGCCGAATTTCCTTTTGATTCACAGCGAAAACGCATGTCAGCTATAGTGGAAAATTCTTCATCCGAGTCTGATTGCCCTTACCTAATGTATACCAAAGGTTCAACAGAATTGATCTTGGCTAGGTGCTCCCGCCTGCAAGTTAATGCCAGTCCCCAAGCTATTACCCAAGAGCAAAGACAGGAGATTCTCAATACAAATACCCACTTAGCAAGTATCGGTTTGAGAGTCTTAGGTTTTGCTTACAAACCTTTGAGGACAATTCCGAGGGCTGATGTGGCAGAAGAATACGAGCAAGAACTCATTTGGGTGGGTTTAGTGGGCATGTTAGATGCACCTCGTCCAGAAGTAAAAGCCGCTGTCACTAGCTGTCTGGAGGCGGGTATTAGACCAGTAATGATTACAGGAGACCATCCCTTAACGGCAATGGCGATCGCTGATAAACTTAATATTGTTAATAGTAATCGGCGATCGCTAACTGGTCAAGATCTTGCCAAAATGTCTCCTACTGAGCTAGAAGAAGCGGTCAATCAGGTCAATGTCTATGCTCGGGTGGCACCAGAACACAAGCTGCGTATTGTTCAAGCACTGCAAAAAAACGGTAAATTCGTCGCGATGACTGGTGATGGTGTCAATGATGCTCCCGCCCTAAAACAAGCAAATATTGGTATTGCTATGGGTATTACAGGCACAGATGTCAGTAAAGAAGCCAGCGATATGGTTTTACTGGACGATAACTTTGCCACCATTGTTGCCGCAATTGAAGAAGGCAGAGTTGTTTATGATAATATTCGTCGCTTTATTAAATATATTTTAGGTAGCAATATCGGTGAAGTCTTAACCATTGCCGCTGCACCTTTATTAGGTTTACCCAGTGTGCCCCTGTCTCCGCTACAAATTCTCTGGATGAACCTGGTTACAGATGGTTTACCTGCCTTAGCTTTAGCTCTGGAGCCTGCCGAACCTAATGTGATGAGTCGCCCCCCTTATAATCCCCAAGAAAGTATTTTTGCTCGTGGTTTGGGGCTTTATATGATTAGAATCGGTATTATCTTTGCTTTATTAACTATTTTCCTCATGGTATGGTCGTACAATTACGATCAGGGTAGCCCAGATCCCAACCACTGGAAAACCATGGTGTTCACTACTCTGTGTCTGGCACAAATGGGTCATGCTCTAGCTGTTCGCTCCGATACCAGACTCACTATCGAAATGAACTTTTTTTCTAATCCCTATTTACTAGGTGCGATCGCTTTAACTACAATCTTACAAATATTATTAATCTACGTTACACCCCTGCGAAACTTCTTTGATACTAGTATTCTCAGTTTCACCGATCTTTTAATCTGCTTTGGTTTCAGTCTGCTAGTTTTTGTTTGGGTTGAATTAGAAAAACTGTGGCAACGCCGTTTCCAGGCGCCTCGAAAATGAATGAGCAGACTAATCCAACGAGATTGCTGCCCTGTCTCCTCACAAGTTCCTCAAGTTTATTCGATAAACTTTTAGTCATGAAGAGATAACTTTATAGCCCATAGTTTTATGCTACTCAATTGACAAACCTAAAAATATTTCTATGTAGGTTTAAAGATCTTTAATTTTACAAGGATAGCTATCTCACACAATCAATTTCTTTGTCTGAGCTAGCTAGAACATCTTTAGCAAAGGAAATAAGAGAATCATGAAAGCAACACAGTTATTGCGCCAATATCGCTATGGAATCATAGATTTTAAGGGTGCTTGCTTGCATTCTGCCCATCTAGAAGCTGCAAATTTAACCAGAATTAATCTAACTCAAGCCGATCTTAGTGATGCAGACTTAAATGATGTTGACTTAAGCGGGGCGTGCTTACAACAAGCAAATTTGACCAACGCCACTTTAATCAATGCCAGCTTAGTAGGAGCAAACCTATCGGAAATCAACCTCATCGGTGCAGAATTAGAAAATGCTGATTTAAGTGGGGCTGATTTAAGCGGTGCAGACTTACGTTGTGCCAACTTAGGCGGTGCCAATTTGTCAAACGCTAACTTAACTGATGTCGATCTGGGGGGAACAGACTTAACCAATGCAGATTTAACCGAAGCTAAGTTAGGTGGAACTGATATATCAGTTGCGGAAACCGAAGGCGCAAATTTAGACAAAATAAACTGGAGTGAAAGTGAAAGAATTCCCCAGCGTACAGACCATCGTTGGGTAAGTTGGTCAGGATAAAAGCCCCTAGCTGTAATAAAGTTTCATTAGGACAACTCCCGCTATTTGCTCGTGAGTAACGAGTAACGAGTAATGAGTAACAAATGTCCTAACACTGATACGTAAGGCTATAGATCTTTTGAGGTAT
>JBCCDL010000490.1:0-5057 GCA_039030815.1 Cyanobacteria bacterium P01_A01_bin.83
CAAATGGCTCAAGTCGCGTCTTAGCGACGCTTGCACCGCGAAGCGGTGCTGTGCCTTTGTTACGAAAGTTGCTCATGGGGGAGACCCCGCAGAGCCTTTGGCTCAAGTACGGCGCGTTGCGCCATCGTCCGCTTTGCGGACTGGAATGCGAAGCATTCGTTCTAGCGACGCTTGCCTGCGAAGCAGGCTGCACCGCACTTTCGCGTTGCGGTGACTTCGTCAAAAGGGAGATGAGGAACCACCGTAAGGATCAGCAAAGCTAATAGTTTTTAACCGAGCTTTTTCAATGCCGCTTGGGCGTGAAGTTTTACTTTGCGATCGCCATCGGCGGCTAGTTGCTCTAAAACTGGTTGAGCTGATTTGTCTTTTAATTCACCTAAAGAGGTAGCTAGAACCTGCTTAGTTTGAGGTGAAGGTCGTTGTTGCTGTTGCCAGAAATCAATTAGCACTTGAGCGCATTGAGGTTTTAATTGAGCTGCGCTGATTCTGCCTAGAACCACTATAATTTCTTGAGTGATGGCTTCGTTAGCCTGGTACAGGGCTTGCCTTAGATAATCAATTCCCGAACTAATCTCACTCCAGCCCAAGGCTTTAACTATTTCTAACTTAAGCATCATCGGGGTTGTAGAGGCTCGTAATACCTCATAAAGCGCCTTAGTAGCCTCTGGTTGCTTCATTCTGCTGAGAGCGATCGCCGTTTGACTACAGACCTCCAGGTCTAAATCAAATAGTAAAGGTTGCAAACGAGTAACTAAGTTTAACTCCTGACAAAGATCGGGGCGAAATCCTAGAGCGATCGCTGCTTCTTTTCTCACGGCACTAGCTTTATTCTCTAAAGCTTCAATTAAGACTGGTGCCACCCGAGGATCATGAAAGCTACCGAGAGCTTTAATAGCAATGGTACATAATTCTGGATCACTTTGGGTAGCTATTGACAGTAGCGGTGTAATTGTCTGGGTAGTGCGGATATAAGACAAGGATTTGACTGCCAGCAAACGATGTTCAGGTTGCTCCAATAAATCTACTAATGCCGCAACTGCGCGATCGCCAACTTTAATCAAGGTCTTGCCCGCGATCTCAATTAGTTCGCCATCAGCCGTTTGCTGAAGCAATGTCACTAATGTCAAAATTACTTTCTGTTGAGGAAAATTCCCTAACACCTGACAGCTAAACCAGCGTACTTCTGCTGCTACCGTTTCCTCTAGAACTAAATTACTTAATGGGTCGATAACTCCCAAACCAAACAAAGGTAGAAGTTTGGTAATATCCCATTTATGTTGAAAATCCGCTTCTATTAGCATTTTTAAAGCTAGGTCAAAAGCAGTATGCCAATCTAGCGTATTTAAGTTGAATAACTTAGTTTTTTTGCCAGTTCGAGGCAAGAGACTAAGCTGATGGGAAACCTCTAGCCAGTTGCACCGTTGTGCTGCCTCTGTTCCTTGTTCTAAAATATCTTTAATCAAGGATGTTTGATTCGATGCTGCTTCTGGTTTAATATAAGTCACGCGATCGCTACTCTTTCACTGATAAAGTTTTGGGGATTTTGTATTCAAGAATATTTAAAGCTTATATTCTTTACGTCTGATGTGAATTAAAATGACTAGATCGCCTGGAAATAAGTTAACTACGCTACTCAAAATTTTAAGCTCGAGACTCAATGATTGAATCTCAATAATTATTATGAGCTAAAAGCTAAAAGCTAAGAGCTAAAAGCTAAGAGCTAAAAGCTAAAAGCTAAAAGCTACAAACTAGCAACCTAGAGAGGGAAGATAATTCACATTAAGCGTATTCTTTATTATGAGTTTATTGTTGACTAATACTGGTAGCATAAAACACGAAATACTCTCAATATGCGCTAAAAGAATCAAAACAATGCAGTTAATTCATTTTAAGTCTGATTAACATCAAAGGTAGTGATAGAAAGCAAATGAGCAACAAGTCTCAAACTATAGTAGTAAAAATTGGCACTTCTAGCTTGACTCAGCCCACGGGGCAAATTGCGATCGCAACTATCGCTTCTTTGGTGGAAACATTAAGTCAGTTGCGTTCTCAAGGTCATCGTGTCGTGCTGGTTTCTTCGGGGGCGGTGGGGGTAGGGTGTGCCAGGCTCAAGCTTAAGGAAAGACCCCGAAAAATAGCTGTGAAGCAGGCTGTAGCAGCAGTTGGTCAAGGTCGGCTGATGCGGATTTATGACGATCTCTTTAGTAATTTGCAGCAGGCGATCGCGCAAGTACTTTTGACTAGACGAGAGTTAGTGGAAAGAAACACCTATGTCAATGCTTCTAATACTTTTAGAGAGTTACTAGATTTGGGCGTAATTCCTATTGTTAACGAAAATGACACCATCGCCGTAGACGAACTAAAATTTGGCGATAATGATACCTTATCGGCATTAGTAGCTAGTCTAGTTCAGGCAGACTGGTTATTTCTGCTAACGGATGTAGACCGCATGTATTCTGCTGATCCTAAAACGGTTCGGGATGCTCAACCAATTAGGTTAGTTAGCAATACAGAATTTAATCAGCTTCAAGTAGATGCAGGTGCCAGCGGTTCTCAGTGGGGGACAGGAGGGATGGCAACTAAACTAGCCGCAGCCCGTATTGCAACGAGTACAGGAGTTAGAACCGTGATTACCCAAGGCAAACAGCCGCAAAACATTTTGGAGATTTTGCAAGGAAAAGATTTAGGAACTCAGTTTGAACCTCAACCGCAATCTGATAATGCCCGTAAACGATGGATTTCTTATGGATTGGTTCCTCTGGGCAAACTATATTTAGATGATGGTGCGGTTAAAGCAGTTACTCATCAAGGAAAGTCTTTACTTCCTGCGGGAATTATTGCTATTAAAGGCGAATTTTATTCCTCAGATGCAGTGCAAATCTGCGATCAAGCAGGTGTTGAATTGGGTCGCGGTTTGGTTAACTACAGTAGTGAAGAGATCGAACAAATAAGAGGTCGTCACTCGGCAGAAATTGCCACAATTTTAGGTTACGACAGCACTGATACGGTGATTCATCGTAATAATTTGGTGATCAAATAAAGTAAATAAATCTATTGTTTTTAATTGACAGCACACTAGGTACTGAAGAGCCAAATTAATTAGTCTTGACCATTAAATATTAGATCTATTTTAAAAACCAAGAACTAAGTAGGTAGTTGAAATAATTTATAAGACTCGAACGTGAAATTTTATCCTTAGTCCCCAGTCCCCATCCCCAGTCCCCAATCCCCAGTCCCAAAATAAACTATCTTATATTTAATTACACCCACTTACTTATTCATGAATAATAGTTAGTGACTGAGGACTACCTTGAGTAATTTCAATGCTTATTTCTTCAGCCTGTTCTGCAATTAAATCCTCGGTGTAACCAGATTGGGACGCAATTGCCTCAGACTTGCTAAGGAACGGACCAAAATAATAAGTACATTGAGGTTTGCCAGTTATGATCTTGACCCACCAAGATAATTCTCTCTTAATGGTGTTTTGGGGCTGATTAAATAGACTGATTATTGGTAAAAATCTTCTTAATAAATCCAAATTGTTATTACTCCCTAATTTAATAAATCTTATTTACATCCTCGATTAATTATCTTGGATATGTAATAGATTAAGTGATTGAGATATTTAATAAACGAAAGTATTTTATAGATCTTTAAACTTTGATCTAGAAGATATTTATCGTAATACAACCACTAAAGAGACTGGTTTCTGAAGTAAAATTAAAACCATAGAAAACATTTTGGAACACTTAACCTCATAAAATCTGTAAATACGGTAACAAGATCTGAGTATCTTCAAAAATTAACCATAAGTTTTAAGATATCTCAATCAAGTTTTTGAGCCGAATTGTGGAGAAAATGTGAGGCTAACGATTAACTTAATTCAACATAGCACTTACTCTAAAAATTAATCCATTAGATCTTTGTTTCCTGGCAAACAAAGTAAATACCTACCTTTAGCCAAAGAAATTAAGTGAGTGTAATTAAGTATGAGATGGTCTATTTGGGGATTGGGGACGAAATTTTACATTCGAGTCTTATAAATTATTTCGCCTACCTACTATAATATATGAACATCAATAAATTTAATAGAGTAATCTAAAACTATCATTTAAAATTTGAGCAATTAAAGAAAAAATTTGACTCCTCACAGGTTCTTCAATTTTATATTTTATGTTTAACAGAGGTATAGTTGGTTTGCTAAATTCATTATTTATTACTTAAATTGAGTTTAAGAATGGGTATAATCTTGAAAAATTATTAACAATTAGAGGTGATACAATAATAACTTTAGTTAAATTTAAACTTTTAGTTTTGACAGCAAATCGGCGAATAGTCAGAGGCTATTTTGATAAACCAACATTCTTGACCCAAACTGACAGGACGATACAAGCCCTAAACTAATGAAGACATATGCTGTCGGGTCACATGGGAGCAAGTCCTTTGTCGACAGCCGTGAGTTTTCTGTTTGGGGGACACGTCCTTAGGTTATCTAAAGATTAAAGATAACTAAAGTTGCACAATTAACGACTCCTTGTGTGTATTGATCAGTACCTAGAATTAAATCCAGTTACCGTTGCTCCAGATACTTCGTTGACCGAGGCGAGCGCCTTATTTGTGCAGCGCAAACTTAAATATCTGTTGGTGGTTACTACTGCTTCATCTACTCCTATGGTAACGGAGTTAAAGGGAATTATGACCAAAGGGGATTTATTACGCGCCCTTGCCACCAATATAGAGCCACACATTGCTACGGTTGATGCCACTATGACCCAGCCTGTAAAATTTTTGGCAAAGCATCAGTGTCAAGATCCCCAAGTGGTTTGGTCATATCTCCAAAAACAAAAAATTAACTATTTACCGATTTTAGGCAAAGACAAAGAATTACTGGGAGTCATAAATTCTCAAGCTTTGATTTCATTTTTGTTGTCAAAAAAAGCTACCCGAAACTGTCATCAAAACCAACCACCCAATAATTGGCAACAACAACCAGTAGAGTGGGAACGAGTTTTTGAAGTTACTCCCAGTATGTTTTGTGTAGTAGGTTTTGATGGTTA
>JBCCDL010000491.1:0-5054 GCA_039030815.1 Cyanobacteria bacterium P01_A01_bin.83
ACTTCTTGGGGACGGCTAACTAAGTCTTCGTAATACACCAGATGATAGCGCTCAGGGTCTATATCTCGGGCAAAATTAAGAATATTCTGATTACTCTCACGCCAAATTAGCTCTGCCAACTCATAGGGATCGCTATTACCACTGCCAATAAGTTTATCCATTCGCATCCGAGCAAAGGACTCAATCACAGAGTAAGGATGACGCACTAGATGGATATATTTAGCACCGTCAAAAATTGCTTCGGCATTCTCCAGGGTTTTACGATTGCTGGCATATGTGGGAGACTTATCTACCAATAGGCGATCGCCTGCTAACTGCTGTAGCTGTTGATAGACTTCTGGGATAGTTAAGTTTTTCTCCACCAGATTCTCAACTATTTTCTGACTTTGCTCTGCATCAAGATCTTGCAACGCCATAAAGGCTCGTTTTAGCCCTTCTCCTAGCTGGGATATGCCCAATTCTTGCTCTCGCTCAGTCATGGTGTCAAAAGGCAGCAAGTGTAACTCTGGAGGAGAAGATAGGTGAGGATGCCCTGCTAGCATTACTCGTAGTAAAGTGGAGCCTGAACGAGGACTAGAGAGAATAAATGCTGCGGGGGGTAATTTTTGAGTTAATGATTTGTTTTTAGTTGGGTTATGAGATTTTTTAGCTTCAGCTCCCGCTGTTGGGTGAGCTTTGGCAAATTCTGTCGCTAAATATGCCGCTAAATCACTAATGCGAGGACGTTCATAAAACTCTCTGGGATAGAGAATTAAATCTAGATCGGTTTTTAAATGGTTGATCGCTTCCATCACCATCAAAGAGTCCATCCCCAGATCGAGCAAACTATCGTTGGTGGATAAGTTCGCTGGTGGAATCTGAAGAATTTGGGCGATCGCCTGTTGCAGATATTGAGTTAAATATGCAGGGCGTTTAGCTTCAGGAGTATCTAGTAATTCTTTAAAGATCTTTTGCTCATAAACAGCTTGCTTGACCTTAACTAACTGGGAAAAATAATTAGACTGTTGCAGATAAGGAAACTGTTGGCTTAATTGCGACCAATCGGCACTGATTACCCCTATTTGTGTCAAATCTAAACTTAACAACTGTTCTAAGGCGTTTAATGCTGCTGAAGGCTTAATTAACTCCAAGCCCTTGAGCTTAAATCCTTGATTCACTGCCATTCCGCTATCTCCCCAAGCACCCCAATTAATACTTAAGGCGGATAAGTTTAAGCTACGACGATAACGAGCGATCGCATCTAACCCTGCATTTGCCACACTGTAATTGCTTTGTCCTGGGGAACCAATTAAAGATGCTACGGAAGAAAACATGACGAAAAAGTCTAGCTTAATCTCTTCGGTAGCCTGGTGTAAGTTCCAAGCACCTGTAACTTTGGGCGCAATTACCTGCTCGAATCGACTCCAGGTTTGACTCTGTAACAAACCATCGTCTAAAATCCCTGCGGCGTGAATAATTCCCTTGATGGGATATGCCGTAACCATATTCTTGACCGCATCGTAATTGGTAATATCAGCCTGGACAATGTTTACAGTTACATCTTGCTGCTCCAATTGAGCTATTACCTGTTGCGCCGAATCTGACGGTTTACTTCGACCAATCAGCACTAGATTCCTGGCTCCAATCTTAGCAACACACTGAGCAACCTGTAAGCCTAACGCCCCTAATCCCCCTGTAATTAAATAAGCAGCGTCGGGTTCTAATGCTGTTAGATTGCTCAAGCTGAGATTGGATGTCTGTAAGCGGGGTACGTAAAGCTGACGATCGCGAATCGTCATCCGATCTTCTCTGGTATTATAATTAATCGCCTGGAGCAGTTGTTCTGCTTCGTTAACCTCAGGCTGAGGTGCCAAATCGACAATTCCGCCCCACAGTTCGGGATGCTCCACAGCGATCGCTTGACCTAGACCCCAAAGACAGCTAGAAGCAACGGCACTACTATCAAGAGCGCCAGCCAAGTTCTGATTACCTCTAGTAGCCAGCCAAATTGGCACAGAGCGACTATTTTCGGTTAAGGTGTGCAGCAGATGCAAAATATTACTACAGTGCTGCTGTTGATAGTTGTTAATTTCAGCAATTGATGGCTGATGAGGAGTATCTAACCCAGTGAGATAGAGGATTTTGTCGATTTTCTGATGTTGCTCTAGGATACGACTCAGATTTTCTGAATTAAAATCCCTCGAATCAATAACTGAACAGTTATGCTGTTGTAACTGTTTAACAAGCTGCTGAGTTAAGCTATTGCGAGCGCCAAAAATTAACCAGGTACTATTACTCTCCAAGACAAGACTCTGCCGATCTAAGTTTTCAGAACCTAGCTGCCAATCTATTTGATAAAAATCAGGTTGCGACCTAGAGGGAATTGAAACCTTTACGCCAATCTTATTACTATTGCCTGCGGTATTCAACCAGTAGCTTTGTCTCTGGAAAGCATAGGTTGGCAAGGCAATTTTTTGACCCTCTTTGCCCAACATCACCTGATGCCAGTTAATTTTGACTCCTCTAATATAGAGATAGCTCAAACTTTCTAGTAACTGCTGCCAATCTCCTTTGCGGGGACGCAAGCTTGGTAGCCATGCCATGTTTGTGGTTTCTTTAGAAGTAAAGATACTGCGTGCCATTCCCAGTAAAATCGGTTTGGAACCAACTTCTAAAAGAATGTGACATTTTTCTTGAGCAAGACTGGTCATCCCATCAGCAAACCTTACGGGAGCCAGCACATGATTCACCCAATAATCTGCTGTGGCAATAGCATCCGTGGCGATATCTCCTGTGACGTTAGAAATCAACTTGACTTGAGGTGGATGATAACTAATTGACTCTGCCACTCTTTTAAATTCTGCCAGAATGGGTTTCATTAGAGGGGAATGGAAAGCATGGGAAACCTGGAGCTGTTTGCTTTTAATTCCTTGAATATCAAACTTACTAATTACTTCCTCAACTGCGGTGGTGGCTCCAGAAATAACAATGCTTTGCTGATTATTAATAGCAGCGATCGCAAGTTCACTGTAAGGCTCGATTACAGATGCCACAGTCTTCTCATCGCTAAATATGGCATACATATCCCCATCTTGAGGTAAGTTTTGCATCATTTTTCCCCTGGTTGCCACCAACTTGAGGGCATCAGCCAGACTAAAGACTCCTGCTAAGGTTGCCGCCACATATTCTCCAACGCTGTGTCCAATTAAGACCTGTGGTTTTACTCCCCAGTCAAGCCACATCTTTGCTAAGGCATATTCCACCGCAAAAATTGCTGGCTGAGTATAAATTGTTTTATTTAGTAAAGATGAGGAATTGGTTGATATTTCCTCCAATTTATTGCCAGCAGGTGTGTATTCCGAATATAAAATCTCTAGCAGCGAATGTTCTAAATCTGAATCAAGAATTGAGGCACACTCTTCTAGTGCAGCTTTAAAAACTGGTTGGGTTTGATATAGTTCATAACCCATGTTGACGTACTGCGATCCTTGTCCTGTAAAGAGCCAAGCAATGTTATTATTGCCTCCGACCTGCCCTGACACCACACCTCGGCTGGATTTTCCTGCATTAAAATTAGCTAGACGTTCCTCTAACTGCGTGGTGTTGTTCGCTGCGATCGCTAGACGATGCTCGAAATGGATTCTTCCTGTATTGGCTGTGTAACAAACATCTGCTAAATCTACTTGGGGATTTGCTCCTAGATAAACCTGGTAATTTAAAGCCAACTCTTTTAAAGCTGATGCAGATTTTCCAGATAGAGTCAGTAAGTTAGCTGGGCTTTTAAGAAGTTTAGTCTTACTGTTTCCCCCAGATACAGATACATTTTCCTGAGCTTTTACCTCAGCAATGGTTGAGTTACCCACAACCACATGTGCATTAGTGCCGCCAAAGCCAAAAGAGCTGACTCCTGCATATCTGGTAGGTTGATTCCAAGGTTGCAGTTGCTTAGAAATTTTAATTTTGGTATCAGCCAGATCGATCAAGGGATTAAGCTGCTGAAAATGGAGATTGGGGGGGATAGCCTCGTGCTGTAAACAAAGCACCGTTTTAATTAAGCCTGCAATTCCTGCTGCCGCTTCCAAATGTCCGATATTTGTTTTTAGAGAGCCTAAATAACATGGTTGTTCTCGTGTTGAACCCAATACTGCTTTGAGGGAATTAACTTCAATCGGGTCGCCCAAAGAAGTTCCCGTGCCATGAGATTCAATATAGCTGATTTCTTCTGGGGTTAAATTAGCATTAGTCAAAGCCTGATTAATTACTGCCTGTTGCGCTCTACCATTAGGAGCAGTTAAACCATTACTACGCCCATCTTGATTAATCGCCGAGCCTTTAATTACAGCCAGAATGCGATCGCCATCTTCTTGAGCATCGGCTAACCGCTTAAGAATTACTACGCCACAACCTTCCCCCCGCACATAACCATCCGCTGCCGCATCAAAGGTTTTACAGCGTCCGTCTTGCGCCATCATCCCCGCCACAGTAAAGGTTTGGGTCAGTTCAGGAGACAACATCAAATTAACCCCACCAGCGATCGCCCGATCGCATTCCCCTGTTTTCAAGCTCTGACTAGCTAAATGCAATGCCACCAGAGACGAAGAACAAGCGGTGTCTACAGCTAAAGAAGGTCCTTTTAGGTCTAATAGGTAGGAAAGACGATTTGCCGCGATGCTATGGGCATTTCCCGTCCCTAGGTAAGCATCCACGTCTGTTCCATAATGAAACCTGAGTTGAGAATAATCACTGCTGCTAATGCCAATAAAAACTCCAGTGTTACTTCCTGCCAGTTGATTATTAGCTATTGCGGCATGCTCCAAGGCTGACCAGCTCACCTCTAATAGCAACCTCTGCTGAGGATCGATCGCCTGTGCCTCACGGGGAGTAATCCCAAAAAACTGCGGGTCAAATTGATCCACATCATCAATAAAACCACCCCAGCTTTCATCCTCCCAGCGATCGCATTTACTAATGGCATCTTTACCCGACTGTAATAATTGCCAAAACTGCTCAGGATTATTTGCCCCAGGAAAACGGCAGCCCATGCCGATGATGGCTATTTCAACTGGACTGTTGAT
>JBCCDL010000492.1:0-5049 GCA_039030815.1 Cyanobacteria bacterium P01_A01_bin.83
GAAGCCGATGAGTCTGATGGTTCTCTGGTTAAGCATCATCCTAGTATCGGAGTCATTACTAATATTGAGTTGGATCATCCAGACCGTTATCAGGATCTGGGGGAAGTAATTGATATTTTTCAAACTTTTGCAGGGCAGTGTAGTACTTTGATTGGTTGTATTGACGATCCGATTGTTCGTGAGGAATTAGCTTTAACAGTCAGTTATGGTTTGAATCCTAATTCGGGGGCTGACTATACTGCAACCAACATTATTTATCATAGTCAAGGATGTAATGCCGAAATTTGGGAAAAAGGAATTAGTTTAGGAAAGTTACGCCTACCCTTATTGGGCGAGCATAATTTGAGTAATGCCTTAGCCGCGATCGCTGTTGGCAGACAAGTAGGTTTAGAATTTACTACCATTGCTCAATCTTTGGCTACTTTTGCAGGAACAAAACGCCGCTTTGAATATCGAGGAGAAGTTGCGGGGATTACTTTTATTGATGACTATGCCCATCATCCTAGGGAAATAGATGTTACCTTAGCTGCTGCCAGATTAAGAGTAGAGGGTAATAATTCTTTCAAGAGAGTTGTGGCAATATTTCAACCCCATCGCTACAGTCGAACTGAAACTTTTCTCGGCGAATTTGCTGCGGCTTTCAAAGATGCAGACGTGGTGGTAATCACAGATATTTACAGTGCAGGAGAGCAAAACCACTCGGGGATTACTGGTTCAGATTTAGTTCAGGCGATTGCCCGTAATCATGACCAAGTTTACTATCACTCAGACGTTGACTCTATTGCCGACTTTTTGCAACAGGAAATTTTACAGCCAGGAGACTTGGCAATGTTCCTCGGGGCGGGTAATCTAAATCAATCCATCCCGAAAACAATTGCTCTTTATCAGTGAGCAGTGAGCAATGAGCAATGAGCAATGAACAATGAACAATGAACAGTCAACAGTAATCAGTAATCAGTAATCATCCCATGAGCAATGATAATTTAATCCAGTCTGGTGTATCTTTAGCTAGTCAGACTTCCTATAAAGTAGGTGGTGATGCTCAATGGTACGCTGCCCCTAGAAATTGGTCTGAACTAGAGGCTAGCTTTAAATGGTATCAGGCTCAGGATATTCCCCTAACTTTGCTCGGAGCTGGTTCAAATTTACTAATCAGCGATCGCGGTTTACCAGGACTAGTTTTATCGACCAGATATTTTCGTGGTTATCAATTCGATCCCCAAACGGGAATTTTAATTGCTGATGCGGGAGAAGCGATCGCTAAACTGGCATGGAAAGCGGCAAAACGAGGCTTAAAAGGGCTGGAATGGGCGGTGGGTATTCCTGGGACGGTTGGCGGTGGTGTAGTGATGAACGCTGGCGCTCACGCTTCCTGTATAGCTGATATCTTAGTTAGTGCTACTGTGTTATCTCCTGACGGTAAAATTTCCGAGTTAAAGCCTGAAGAGTTGGCATACAGTTATCGTACTTCCAATTTGCAGGGAGGTCAGCAAATGGTAGTTAGAGCGAAAATGCAGCTCAAACCTGGATTCAGTAAAGCCGAAATTATGGAGCTTTCTCAACAAAACTGGACGCAACGTAAGACCACCCAACCGTATCATCTTCCTAGCTGTGGTAGTGTTTTCCGCAATCCCCAACCCTATGCCGCAGCTAGGTTAATTGAACAGCTAGGTTTAAAAGGTTTTAAAATTGGGGATGCTCAAATAGCTCATCGCCATGCTAATTTTATTCTCAACTGTGGTACGGCTACCGCTAAAGATATATTTGAGTTAATTCGTTATGCTCAAGAGAAAGTAGAATATCATTGTTCAATATCTCTAGAGCCAGAAGTTAAGCTACTTGGAGAATTTTAAATTAACTCTAAAATATTGCTCTCTAAGTTAAGCTAATTGTTCTAATAGATTTCATAGTCACCAATAACATTACTAAACAGATATGGCAGGAAAAGGATTTGGTCCACTAGGCAAAATGAAAGAACTTGCTGACGCTTTCAAAAAGGCTCAGGAAGTTCAAGCAGGAGCGCAACAACTCCAAAACGAATTAGAGCAGATGGAGATTGAAGGAACTAGCGAAGACGGACTAGTCAAGGTAGTGATGAGTGGTAATCAAGAACCCCGTCGCGTCGAAATTTCTCCCGATGCAATGTCTCAAGGAGCCGAAGCTCTCTCCGCATCTGTCTCAGCCGCTATGCAATCTGCTTATGCAAAGTCTACTGATTTAATGCGTGGACGTATGGAAGATCTAACCAGTGGCTTAAATCTTCCTGGGATGTAATTTAAGTTAACAGGTAAAAGCTAACACTAGGGGTTTTGATGCCCCTATTTTTTTATGACAATTTTTATTTTTTGGCAGAAAAACTTACTGTTGTTCTACTCTTCAAAAGCAAACTTGACATAATTATCTAAAACCCTTCAACCAAGACTACTAATAGATAACTTCATCTGTGGAGATAGTTATCTCAAATTGCAGCAACTTATAAAAATCAGGACAACTTCCTTTACAAATAGGAATTATTCTCAATTGCAAACAAACCTGTCATGACTACCAGGAATTACGAGAAAAATAAATAAGGATATTTTACTAGTACAAAAAACCCATACGATAAAGTAATAGTTAACTAATCTCAGAATTTAAAATAATTTTCTCCTCTGTAGAGATAGTTATCTCAAATCGCAGCAACTTATAAAAACCAGGACAACTTCCTTTACAAATAGGAATTATTCTCAATTGTCAACAAACCTGTCATGACTACCAGGAATTGCGAGAAAAATAAATAAGGATATTTTACTAGTACAAAAAACCCATACGATAAAGTAATAGTTAACTAATCTCAGAATTTGAAATAAATTTCCCAAGTTAAAAACTCGCCACTGTGAATAGATATTTACTGGTTCCTTTCGTGGGAATTTTTACTACATTAAACTTGGGATGTCAGCCTGCATTGAATTCAGAGCGAAGTCTTCGACTAGCTTCGCAAACGCAAGTTTCGGCGATCGCCAAAGAATTTACAGTACACATAGAAGGAGAAGAAACTACAGTTACAGGGACAATTGTTAAGCAGGATGGCAATACCTACACTATCTTGACTTGTTGGCATGTTGTTAATGCCGCAGGTGATTTTGAAGTGACAACCATTGATAATCAGGTTCATCAGGTAGAGACTGTGAAAAACCTTGATAGCGATATCGATCTGGCAATTCTTCAATTTACCAGCACCAAACCCTATAAAGCAGCAGCATTAAAAAATTCAGCAGCAATTACAAAAGGGACAAATAGTTACGTAGTGAGTTATCCCCCCGACCCCGATTCTGAGGCTCTAGACAGGGCATATACTTTTCAGCAAGCAGCAGATTTATATCAACAACAAGGCTATACAGGTATTTTGTATCAAAGAGCGCTTGATAAGATCAAAGAGTTGCAGTAATAAAGAATGTCCACAGATAAACGCAGATGAGATATCGGTTGGTTTTGTAGATTGTTGATTTTTAATTATTTTTACAATTTCAATTCTTTATTTACCAAAGCCGAACGACAACAAAACTCTTTGCGCCTTTGCGTCTTGGCGCGAAATTCAAGCTCAACATATCAAGTACAGCTTCAACCCACAACACCCACAGACAAATCCATCTGTGTTTATCAGCGTTCATCTGTAGACACTATGACCCATGTCAACCCCGACAAAAAAACTAATCCCATAAATCCTGCGATCGGATTACCATCAATCCCCGTTACCCAGACAGGAACACGATCGCTATATTCAATCAACTGACCCACATTAACGATATAGTAAGCCCAAACCAAGCCAGTATGGATACCGATACAGATCCCCAGGCGATCGCTATGTTTATATTTAGCCACTACTAAAGCAACTCCTAACAATACCAAAGCAGGAAAAGTGACTGCAGTTCTAATAATCTCCTCTATCGGTTTAAGGAAATGAGCCACAGCATAGGCGATCGCTGTAACCCAGATACAGGTCTTGTTGCCATAGTCTCGCTGCAATTCATCCAGTAGCCAACCGCGAAACAGCAATTCTTCTGCCAAGGCAATGCCCATAGCGCTTAATAAACCTTCAATGACAATTCGCGTTAAGCCAACAGGCGCTTTGTTGACAGTAATCCAGCCTAATAATGCTTCAGTGATAAATAAGCCTAAACATAACCAGAAGCCAATTGCTATACCCTGAAAAAACTCTTTAGTATTTCTATTACTTTTAACCAAACCATAGCGAGCAAAAATTGCTGGCTGATTATGTACCGACTTGCCCCAAAATTGCCAAAACCATAATAGTTCTACAAACAGCAATACCATAGTTAAAATACTGGCAAGATTAGGATCTTCTGACAATAACCAATAAATCGGTATTGCTAAGGGCAACCAGAAAATAGCCAAAGCACCAACAAAGATAACTAATCTTATTGGTGCTGAAAATTTCGCTATTCTTTTGAAATATAAAATATTTGACAATTAACTATTAATAATAAATAGCCTCACCATAACATGAGTCAGCCTTATTCATCGGGCTCAATTGTGCTGGTTAAACCATGATTGCCTAGAGTTTCTGAATAAAATTCAGCATGCTCTAAAGCACAAGTAATAACCAAACCCACTCCACTATTATGAGTTTCCATCATAATATTGACTGCCTGGGGCTGAGTCATCCCGCCGACAGTTTGCATCAAAACCTGGACAACATATTCCATGGAGTTAAAGTCATCGTTATGAAGCAAAACCTTATAACGAGGGGCGTGTTTGCGCGTGGTTGAGGTTGAACTTTTATCTATTACAGAAGTTCCTAAAGACACAACTATATTCTCCTTCAAAATTTCTTTTACTTTTATAAAACTGTTCCCAATGCAGTTATTCGGGAATTAATAATATTAAAGCAAGTGCCAAGCTGTCAGGTTTAAACCAAGAGAGATTATACCTTTACCCAAAAGATAAGGCTTGTATCCCTCGTAACAACTTAAGATTTTCACTCACAAGACTAAAATCACATAAATATATTAGCCGAACTTATTGTTAAGTTTCCAGTTAATGGTATTTAAA
>JBCCDL010000493.1:0-5047 GCA_039030815.1 Cyanobacteria bacterium P01_A01_bin.83
AATACTTAAAAATTAAAAACTTTTAATATAGTTATTTTAAATATAGCAATCGAATTATAGGTTAGGACAACTCTAAATCTCTCTGCGCCTTTGCGTCTCTGCGCGAGATAATTTTTTACTGTCATAAGCTTTGCTTCGACTGCTATAAGAATTGAGTCTGATAGATTTCAGTCCCCAGTCCCCAGTCCCCAGTCCTTAGTTCCTGGAAAGAATAACTAACGTACTCAAAAATTAATTAAAACGACTATAACTCCAACCGAACTTATTTATAGCTACCAAATATTAGGCTTTGAGGGCTGCATAGGGCGATCGCATAGATAGTCAAACTCATCATACTATCAAATAAAATTTTAATGTGCCAATTTTAAACCTGTAATAATACGGAAAAATTTGGCTCAAAGTTATCTCACTATAAAAGTAGCTGGTGTTTGGAGGAAAAATAAAAACTGTGTCTAATAACTTGCTTGCCCTAATCAATCGATTGATTACTACGGTGATGTTAGTAGTAATGTTATTTGCTTGTCAGCAAATGCCCGAAAATAGCATTGACGGCACTCAATTACAGCATCAAACTAACTAAGTACAAACTGACTCAAATTAGGCTGCTAGTCTACTACTATCTAACAAATAATGTCCTAATTTATACTTGGCTTACCATAAATTAAGATTCATTCAGCAACAGAAGTTTCACGTTAGAGTAGTGGAGTTGAGGGTGAAAGAAGATGAAAGCAGCAAGAGATATTCTGATTATTGGCGGTGGTGTTATTGGCTTGGCGATCGCCGTAGAGTTAAAGCGTCAGGGAGCAAAAGTCACCGTAATTAGTAAAGACTTTATGCAGGCAGCATCTCACGCCGCAGCAGGGATGTTGGCACCTAGGGCAGAAAAATTAGCTAATCCTCTATTGGAATTGTGTCTGGAGTCTCGTTGGCTCTATCCTGAGTGGACACAAAAGTTAGAAGAATTAACAGGAATTGAAACAGGTTATTTACCCTGTGGTATCTTGGCTCCCGTGTTTGATGAGCCGTCACAGATTGAGCAAAACGCAGCCACAGCGTGGTTGGATCGAGAATCAATCAAGCTATATCAGCCAGGTTTAGGTGAGAAAGTAGTTGGTGGTTGGTGGTATCCCGAAGATGGTCAGGTAGATAATCGCTGTTTAATGCGATCGCTTTTGCAAGCAGCACAAACTTTGGGAGTAGAAATCAAAGAAGGTGTCAGCGTTAAGGCAATTCCCCAACAGCAGGGCAAAGTAACGGGAGTTCTAACTGATGTTGGCTTGTTAGAAGCGGAGCAATATGTCCTAGCTGCGGGTTCCTGGTCTAGTCAATTGATGCCTCTTCCTGTGCGTCCTGTCAAAGGGCAGATGCTCTCTCTGAGGATGCCTCAGCAACTGCATCAGCCTTTTCCTCTCCAGCGGGTTTTGTATGGTGATGGCGTGTATTTAGTTCCCCGTCAGGATGGCAGATTAGTGGTAGGTGCCACAGCAGAAGAGGTAAACTGGACTCCCTTCAATACACCTCAGGGTATCCAAAGCTTATTAGCTAAGACAATGGAGCTTTATCCCGCCGCTGCCCAATGGCAAATTGAAGAATTTTGGTGGGGTTTTCGTCCAGGGACACCTGATGAACTGCCGATTTTGGGTCGTAGCCCCTGTGAAAATTTGTTTTTAGCTACTGGTCATTATCGTAACGGCATTTTACTAGCACCGATTACCGCCAAGCTGATCGCCGATTTGATAATCAACCAAAAATCCGCTCCTTTACTTACTGCATTTAGCTATCAGCGTTTTTATCAATCAGCATCTATGACTTCTTTGAGTAACCCCAAATTACCCTTGCAAATTGAATCTACTTCCCAAACTCCTTTAGCTGCCAGCAATGCCCTACCAAGAGAAATCATAGTTGAAGATGAGCATCCCTTAACTATCGCAGGACGCACCTTCAACTCTCGTCTGATGACTGGCACGGGAAAGTATCCCAGTATGCAGGCGATGCAGCAAAGCGTAGCGGCTAGCGGCTGTGAAATCATTACCGTAGCCGTTAGAAGAGTCCAAACCAAAGCCCCAGGACATGAAGGCTTGGCTGAGGCTATCGACTGGAGTAAAATTTGGATGTTGCCTAATACCGCAGGCTGTAAAACCGCTGAGGAAGCTGTGAGAGTTGCCCGTTTAGGTCGGGAGATGGCAAAGTTATTAGGACAAGAAGATAATAACTTTATCAAGCTCGAAGTGATTCCCGATGCTAAATATCTCTTACCCGACCCCATTGGAACTCTTGAGGCGGCAGAACAGTTAGTCAAAGAAGGTTTTGCTGTTTTACCCTATATCAATGCCGATCCTTTACTAGCAAAACGTTTAGAAGAAGCAGGTTGTGCCACAGTTATGCCCCTGGGTTCTCCTATTGGTTCAGGACAGGGAATCAATAATGCAGCTAATATTGCCATCATTATCGAAGAAGCCAAGGTGCCTGTAGTGGTAGATGCAGGAATTGGTACTCCCAGCGAGGCGGCTTTAGCAATGGAAATGGGTGCCGATGCCTTGCTAGTAAATAGTGCGATCGCATTAGCTCAAAACCCTGTGGCAATGGCTAGAGCAATGGGGTTAGCTGCTACAGCAGGTAGACTCGCCTACTTATCGGGCAGAATTCCCATCAAGCAATATGCTACTGCTAGTTCTCCTCTGACTGGTACCATTAGTTAATTTGGACATTTATAGCAGTTCTCATTTTCATGAGGTGTAGTTTTAATGCTCGGGCATAACTTAGTTGTTAGTTGTTAGTTGTTGGTGTACATCACCAATTTAAGAAAGGCTATAGATAATAGAGAAGGAAACTACACAACTGGCAAACCAGATTGGCGTTAGTGAATGACTATAAAGTAGTATAAAATGTTAAAGAAACACTACTTATTAAACTCAAGGACTGAGTAATGAGTAATGAGTAATGAGTAATGAGTTTTTACTAACCACTAACCACTAACGCAGAGGCTATCGCCTCAAGAACGGCGCTAACGCGCCATCGCTGCGTTTGCGGAGCAAGTCGAAGACTCAGCAGCTCTGAGGCGGAAGCCTCTGTAATAGCGTCGCTTGCCTGCTACGCAGGCTGCACAATTTCATTTGTAGCAAACATTCAAGTATTTCATATAATGATTTCATTACTCTGATTTTCTTAAATAGCATTCTCAAATCACCAACGCCACCAGATCAATTGTTATCAACGATATACATGGGTGGCACTTTCTGGAGTATGCACTCTCTGTTTGGTGCTTTTACTTCCCCCTGTCAGAAGAGAAATAATAATAAAAGCGGCTAAACCCAACAAAGGACTAATCAAAGTAGGAAAGCCATCAAAATCGGTGGTGAAAATATCGTTAGAAATATATAGCAGAGTATTATCGATACCAAAGGTAGTAGGCATCAGCACAAAAAATAGTAATCGTGTTAGAGAGCCTAAGATAATACAAGACAGCGCCCCCTGCCAAGTTGCTTTACTCCAGTAAAGACCTCCCGCTAAAGGAACTAAAAGACCTGCAAAACCCAAATCAAAAGCTAGCAACAGTAAAACTCCAGTTTGCGGCACTTTTAAAGCAAAAAATACCCCCAAAGCTGTAATTACAAAAGCCATAACGCGGGTAAGCAATAATAATCTATCTCCCGCTGCATTATGATCATCAGAGCGAATCCCAATTACATTATGGGCAATTACCGAAGAAGTACCAAGGATTGCACCATCGGCAGTAGAGAGAGAAGCAGAGAGTATTGCCACAATAACTAACAGCCCCAGCAAAGGAGGTACTACACCATTTAATAAAGCATAAAGCATTGGACCATCGGGGGTAATCCCCGCATCAGCAAGAATTTGGGGCGCAGATAGGGCAATTAAAGAAAAAGGTACTCCAATGATCAAGGTACCAGCACAGCCGATCAAACAAGCTCGTTGAGCAGTTTCTGGACTTTCAGCAGCAAAGATCCGTGCCATAAAATCGATCGCCACAATATCACCCAAACCCAAAGCTAACAAAGTTGCCCAGTTAACGGCAGCCCCCGCAGCAGGATCGCTCAATTGTGCCAAAGCCAACGGACCAGTATCAGCAGGTATTTCTAAGCCAAAGTTGAAAGCCATAAAAGCTAATAAGCCTAACGAACCGATCAAAGCAATACCTACCTGGATGGCATCGGTATAGGCTACGGCAAACAACCCGCCACTAGCAGTGTAAATAAAGACCACGATTGCCAAGAGTATAACTCCTGCTGTATAGGTGGTACCTAAAAATGTTTCAAATAAATATCCTCCTGCCACCAAGTTCCCTGCTAACAGAAAAGAAAAACTCAAGACCATTAATAAGGATGCGACAACTTCGGTAAGATGATTATATTTAACCCGATAAAAATCTGGCAGGGTAATTAAACCCATACGGTTCATTGGTTTAGCAAAAAATAGAGCGGTCAAAAATAAACATAGTGCCAATCCAATAGGTAAAGATGCCCCAGCCCAAAAACCAAACTCTGCCGCTAAATCCGTATTGCCTAAAGTAGCGTTGGAGTCTACCGACTGTGCCATTAAAGTTGCTGCTGCCAAGGGTAAAACTAGTCCTCTTCCTGCAACTAGATAGTTTTCACTATCTCCCTTCACTTGTTTTGCTGCCCACATACCAATCGCCAAGGTGGCAACCAAAAATACAATGATGCCCCAGAACAGAAGTTTTTCTGTCATAATAATTCCTGGTCAGTATTTGACCACATAAATTTTGTCATTAGAGCGATAGTAGTCCCGCCAAGAATTACTAATCGCTCTTTTTTGTCTAATTTTGTCTTGTTAATCTATTGCTAGAATTTTTTTGCACAATGTTCTTGAGCCAATAAAACCATTTTTCCAGTCCTTCGCCTGTCTTAGCTGATACAGAAATAATGGTGACATGAGGATTCATCTGCCGTACATTATCAGCGATGCGATCGAGATCGATATCTAAATAAGGTGCCAAATCAGTTTTGGTAATTAACAGACAATCTGCTTCTTGAAACATCACAGGGTACTTTAAAGGTTTATCTTC
>JBCCDL010000494.1:0-5042 GCA_039030815.1 Cyanobacteria bacterium P01_A01_bin.83
GAACCTCTAGACTATCCTCTGTCAGAGAAACAACCGTTATGTAACCATCCCTGACTGGATCGCCAGAAATATAATCAGAAAGCTTCAACAACTCCGAAACGTCCAAGCGATCGCTATTTAATTCAAAATCCAAGATTCGATGCTTCTTGTTCTAAGCTATTGTTTTTATTGGGAGAAAACATCCTAATTATCAACCTCCTATAGATCAAAGAAGGTACAATCCTAGTCTCCAGCTTTAACACAGGCAAGGTTACAATTACTTCCCAGAGATCGCCTTGGAAACGTCAAATGTGTCATAAATCAATATTTGATACATTTTATGAAACTAAAAATCTCGATCAATGATCGTTTTGATAACTGAGTAATTGTACTTAGTTGCATAAACGGGATGCTCCCATAAAAAAAAGTTTTATAATCCCAAAAAGTTAAGGGTTGCCCATCAGTCCAAAAAGCTTGGCAGCACCACCTAAAATAACTACAATTAAGCCAATTAATACACCTCGGTTAGTAAATTCTTGATTTCCTATTCGCTTATCAAACTGCTCTACTTTAGTATCTAGAGCCTCTATCTTGCCCTCAATTTTGGCTTGACCTACTTTAAGATCGGTGACATCTGCGCTCAAGCGGTCTAATTTCTGACTAATCTGCTTTAAGATATCTGCAATATCAGTCTCGATAACAGGATTGCTCATTGCTTAATTAGTAATTTTGTCTAAGAATTCCCAGGAATTTTCGAGCATTACTTCTAAGCCTCTTCTTAAGATTATAGAACGCTAAGGAAAAGTCAAAAGACGATTTGCTTCATCGTATTTTGTGTCATACTTTCAATTTTGACACATCTTATATACTAAAAAGCGCTGTAGCGATCGCTAATTATCGAGATTTTATTTCCTTGGTAAAACAATTAGAGTTGATTAACGCTCAAAAACTTTCCAATTATAGGTTATGGATTATTTTGTGTCAGACTTTGAATTTTGAAACATTTCATAATAAGGAACTCGGTTTTTTAAAGCAAAATCACTCTTAGAAGAATAAAAATTACCCTGGCGATCATGGAATGCCCAACTAGTGGGAAACTGTAGAATCGCTCCCATGGTCAGCGGTACTCCAGATTCTTTCAAAGCTTTGATTCTGCGGTGTAAAGTACTGCGAGATAAGCCTGTTTCTTCAATTAACTGGCGGTAACTGTACTTTTTACCATCAATCAGCATAACTATACTTACAAGATATATTGTGTCAGAATTTTAATTTTGACACACAAATTTCCAATTGACTGCAAAATGATCAACATCTAATATCAGGTACTGATAATTACTTTAAATCAGATGATGCATCCATATAAATAGTTGAAAACTTTCTTACTCCTTTCGTTTTAACTGTTCATTTCTTTGCGTCTTTGCTTGGTGCGAGATATTCAACTGCTATCCCAGATAAAACCTACAAAGTTTTAAGATACTCAATCAGAGATTTTTTATCTGCCGTATTCAATTCAGTGCCAAATTCATGACCACTATTATCATTACCTTTAACAGTAGTATCTAGTAAAAAGCTCGATTCGATTGCTGCGGCACTTGTGGAAATAAAGCCGACATGTTCTGGATCATAAACATCATAACCCCGATAAAACTGTTTCGGGCGATCGCTTGATTTATTTAATAAGTCTGCAAGTGTAGGAACAGAACCATTGTGGAGATAAGGGGCTTTTGCCCATACACCATCTAAAGCAGGAATAACATAGCCATCTGTCTTACGAAACTGGTTAAAATTCCAAGGATAGTTTGCGGCATAATTATTCATGCCCTCACTAGCTGATTCCGTCCAATGCAGTAGGCGATTGGCATCTGTGCCAACTTCATTCAGGGGTAGAACCTGACCTACTCGATCAGAGTCGAAACTATGACAGCTAGCGCAATTATTGGCGAAAACTTTTGCTCCTTGTTGGGCTAAATCGCGATCAATAGCAAAAGGATAAACTGGGGGAGGAACTTCTAGTAACCATTCTTCAATACGGTTGAGACCTGACAAATTAATTTCTTGAGATGTAGTTCCCACGCCTAAAGCACTACTTAGCACAACCTCTCTCAAGGAAGTATTAATGCCATCAGTGTGATAAGAGAAACCTTGATGCTGTTTTAAATTCCAAATTGCCATGTTATCTGTACTGCCGACAGAACCATCATCAGGCAGATCTAATACCTGAATTTTGAGGGGATTCATATCCGTTCTCCCCGACCCCGTTGGCGGACGATTCTCCATCCACTGAAAGTCTTGAGACTGTTTGATTAGAGCTTTTTTAGTTTGGGGAATGATTATGAAGCGATAAAAAGTATTTTCCAAGAATGATAAATGATGATTGTATTCAATTTCAGGCAAGATAAAGCCAGGATTAAAGCGCGGATCTTTAGCGCAATTAAAGAAGAATTGAGCATATCGTTGCACATCAAACTTAGTACTGGGGGCAGCAAGCAGAATACTAGGTTTACTTAAAGGAGTTTTTCTCACTGTTCCCACATGACAGACAGCGCAGTTTAGACCCACGCGGGCAATGCCAATATTTTCTTTAGTTAGACCAATGGGCATTTCCACTCCTTCCTCCCAAGTCAGACCCAAAGAAGTGTATCCCCCAGAATCAGGAAGCTTTTCAGGAAATAAGCGAGGTAGCACCACCCAAATCCAGTAGGGAATTCCTTCAACAGCTTCAGTACCAATAGAGGCATATTTAAAATGCTCTTGGGGGGTGTCGTAGGTTGTTAAGGGTGTCCGTCGCCATAAGCTATACCATCCTGTAAATAAAACTCCAGCAATAAATAAGCTCAAGAGTAGAGTAGAGATAATTATAATTAAGCGTTTTTTGCCAGAATGAGGCTGTTTCTCTAGGGAGGACATAGTATTAGGGTAATTAGTTTTGCGGTGGGGATTTGGGGCAATAGAGCGTTGCTGAATCTATACAACTACAGAGTCTTTAGATACTCCAACAAGGCATCTTTATCTTGACTGTCCAAATCCGTGCCATAAAGATGACCCATGTTGTAATTGCTGGGCAGTTCCGTATCGTATAAAAAGAATTCCTTGCCGTTCTCAGAAGCTACAGTACTGACATAGCCGACATTTTCTTGATCAAAGACATCGTAACCACGATAAAAACTCTTTGGTCTATCCTCTGGTTTATTTAGCAAATCTCTTAAGGTGGGGACAGAACCATTATGCAGATAAGGCGATCGCAACCACAGTCCATCTAGTAAACTATTAGCATAGCCATTGGTCTTTTTAAAATGGGAAAATCTTTGGTCAACTCCCTGATAGGTAATCCCGCTAAAGGTAAGATTCTGATTTGAGGCTAATTCGTAGGTATAAGAATCAATTCTGCCTCGATCTGTACCGACTTCCTCGATGGGGGTAACTGTGCCTATTTGTGACCCTTGTTCGGTGTGGCAACTAGCACAGTTATTATCAAACAGCACCTCTCCTTTAGCTGCTAAAGTACGATCAATGGCATAAGGATAGGGTGGCGCTTTGATTTCATCCAACCAGGTACGTAATCTTGCCAAAGAATCCAAATCAATTGTAGTGGGAGAGACTAAGGCTAAGGCAGCAGTAAGGTTACGTTCACTACCGTCATTGTTGTTGCCATCCCAATGTAGCCGCATAGTTTGTCTGGGGGCTTGATTCCAAATACTAGGATAATCAGAAATTCCTGTTAACTCCGTCTCGGCTAATTTCTCCACAGGAAAACCATAGCGTCGAGTTTTATAGGAAGTGAAAGTATCAACCCGCCCAGGTCCATAAGGAGATTGTCGATTCATAAAAGAAAAATCATGACGCAACTCCAAAAGTTCATCACGAGTTCGGGGAATAACTACGAAACGATACAGTAATTTTTCTAAAGGATTAAAGTTTGCCCCCGCCTCGTTGATAAAAGGCATGAGATTATTAGCAGTGAATCGATCATCAGCAGCACTCTCGGTTAAAAACCGCACAAAGCCCTGTAAACTGACTGTAAACCCAGGCATTGCTGAGATAATCTGCGGGTTAGTATCAGCAGCAGATGCACGCAAAGTACCTACATGGCAGGTGGCACAATTTTCGGTAATAACTTCAACCCCTAAAGAATTTGTCGAACGCACAAAGCTTATTGGTAGTTCATGGTCTGGTTCTTGGATAAATCCTAAAGAGGTATAGCCTTCTCCTGGTAGCTTATCAGCAAAGACTGTAGGTAAAACTTTGATAATCCAATAGGGAATTCCATCGGAGTCTTCTCCGCCAATTGAGCCATAACGAAAATGTTCATCAATATTTGCGTATTGAACAGGATAACGATAGCGATTCAAGACAAAGGGGGATACTAACCACAGCAAAAGCGTCAGAACAACGGCTACAGCTATTACAAAAGTACGTCTTGATCTGAAATTCCCATTCATCTTCTCGTTATACCTCTAACTTACGATAATGCTTGTTGCTACCTATAAGATTAGAACGAAAATGAATTGCGAATGGAATAATGTTTATTTTGTAACAAATTACTTTCGGATATAGACCTTCTACCTTCTACCTTCTACTTTCTACTTTCTAACTCTTGATAAAGTAGTTCATGATAATTCGCGCAAAAAGTCTATTCTCTTATGGCATTACCCAGAATTAGAGTCGCCAAAGACAAAGCAGATACAGTTCAAAAACTGTTAGATACCAAAGGTACAACAGGACTATTTACTACCTATGCCGATGCAATCGCTTTTGCGGCGGCGATGGGAGCAAAACACAAGCAGAGGAATGCTTTGAGCGAAATATCTCAAAGTGAACCTGCACCTATAAGTTTAGAGGTGTTTATCTCTCGTGGTTATGACCATCTGATTAAATTAATTGCTGTAGTAGAAACTCAGGATCTTAAAGTCTTATCTACTGAAGATGAGAGTGCCCAAGCACAACGAGTCTTGATCTTTGAAGAGTATGCTAATGGTGGCTTGGCAAAATTACGCCATGAGTTGAGAGGCGCTGTAGATTATACCGAACGTTTAGTTTTGATTCTTAATGCCGAACGATATGCA
>JBCCDL010000495.1:0-5036 GCA_039030815.1 Cyanobacteria bacterium P01_A01_bin.83
TGATAGCCGTTTAAGTTAGACATAAGCTGCTGTACCGCATGACCAGTACCTAGTTGCTCAGTTTGTTGAACAAATTCTACTCCCTGACGATGACTTAAAGCCTGCTTTACTTTTTCTCCTTGATAGCCGATGATTACAATCTGCCGCTCAAGATCGAGCAGACTACAACTATCGAGTACTCTTTCAACTAATGACTTTCCCGCCAATGTATGCAACACCTTGGGTAAGTCCGACTTCATCCGCGTGCCTTTTCCTGCTGCTAAGATTGCTACGGCTACCATGTTTTTCTAAGATTGGTTACTTATTAAATCCGATTGGAGTATAGCTTTTTTTCGGGAGTAGTAGTGTAAAAAAATCACTATATTAGATGTATGGATATTAGAGCATCAGGAAAATTTTATCTGACAGTAAAAGATTTGGCAGCAACTTCAAAACTATCTTTGACAGTATCCCAACGTCTCTGGGGAGTAGATAAATTAAAGGTAAAAATTTTGCCTCTACTAACCGCAACGCTAGCTATATTATGTCTTTCTCCCTGGTCGGGTAAGTTCTCTTCATATTCTAAAAGATAATAAGCTTTATCTTTATTTTCACGGGCTTCGGCACGAATAAATTCAGCATTTCTGGCAGAATCTGGAGACTTATTGATTGCTTTTAACAGACGATATCCAACCTCTGATGGGCTACCTAAATCTTCGAGGGTTTTGTTATCAGGAACCTCGTCAATAATTACGCTTAAGTTTTCGGTTCTTTCTACTAAATCTCTAAAAACTACATCTACGGTTTTTCTAGCAGACGTTCCCAAAGTCACAGGAATCCAACCATTAGGATATAAAAACTCATATCCTTTACTGGTATTAACATAGCTTTGAAGACCACTGACTCCCGTCGAACAGCTCGTCAGAACCAAGCTAAAGACAATTAATAATCCTGCAAAGACAGACTTGAACATTTTTACTTGATTACCTCAATAAATTTATTTTTTTATAATTCAGAAATACCCCACGCTACAATAAGTTAAACATGGGGTAGATTAGCATAATTTTATTTAAACTCAATATTTAAAAATCTAACTAGCACCTGAAGCATAGACGGCAACTGCTATGACACCACCCAAAAGTAAAAACGCCATCACCCCAAAAATCGCGTAATTACGTTTTTCTAATGAATTAGGTTCGTCTGCTGTATACATTTGAGGCTCTCGGGCAAAATTATTTAGTAGTCCACCTTCTTCTTCTGTATAAGGCATAAATCTTAATTTCCTCTTATTTTTATTTGTAAACCTTAATAAATAGTAATCTTATTTATCCCATCGCACAATCTAGCTCGGAAATTGAACTTGATCTTTTCTTACTCCCTCTCAAAACATGAGTGCCACTGCATCTTATAGAGTGAGCAAAATTTACTAATTTGTAATTTTTTGTAAGCAATCAAGAAACATCAAACTTTTATCTGGGTGAACGAAAAAATGTGTGGGAGATCGCGCAAAAGTAATGAGTAATGAGTAATGAGTAATGAGTAACATCAGCGCAGTGCGTTTCCTCTTTGACCTTTGACCTTTGACCTTTGACCTCTTACCTCTTACCCGACAAGATAGTTAGCCCCACCCGAAATTTCGTTCACCCCTTTTATCTTAAAAGTATACTTTGGTAATCGGATTTAGTACGACCAGTAATTATCGAGAACTCAACTGAAGTTTGATTTTGCTTTCGTCAGAAACAGCAGATATTTCTTGATAATCTAACTTGAGAGTCAAATTTGGCTTAAGAGAGAGTGAACCGCCAATATTCAAACCCTTGCCATAAAATCCAGAAGCATAGCCCAATTCTAATGACCACAGATTATTATTAGGGCGAATTTTGCTATTAGAGTCTATTTGTATCCCCCAAGTAGTAAAATCTTGTTGCTCTTCTTTTGATGTTTGAATTTGATATTTGACAAAAGCAGAACATTTTAAACCTGTATTTTCAGCATTAAACAAACTGGCACTAAGTTCAGAGCTAGTTTCTGTCTGATTACTATTGTAAGTAAACTGGAAACTACCGATTTGCGAATTTAGATTCCACTGCCAATTACTTTGCTGGTCTAAAGTCGCAGATGCCGAAAGAGACAAAAAATCATTTTGTACGGCAACATTAATTCCTGTGCTATAAGAATCAGTTTTAGTATTGCCGTTAGCAGTAAAGGTCAACTCAGAACCAAAACTCCAATTGAGGTCAAACTTTTGCTGCTCTGATTCACCATAATAGTTGAATACAAAGTTAGAGGCAGGTTGGAACAACACATGAGAATATAAATCAACTACTGACTCTTTGGCGATTATTGAAAAAGTTGTCTTGATTGGCAAAATATTACTCTCATAAGTTAGCTGAGTAAATCCAGCAAAATAATCTTCATAAATAAAACCTACTCCCAGAGTTAACTCACTGGCTATACCGTGATGATATGTAACGCCACCACGAAAATCCTCAAAATCAGCAGAGTATTCAAGGCTTTGATCCAAGTTGGTTGACTTTGCCAGATTACGATTTCCTCCTCCAGAAAAAGTTAAAGCAGAATTACCCTTAGCTAATACTGGTGCTGAGTCAACATAATTTAGTTGAGGTAAGTTAAAGGTCTGATAGTCACTTTTTCCCCATTGTTCAACGGTGGTAACACCCCAATATTTATTTTGATTTTTACTTGACCAAAAAGTTTCTTGAAAACCTAGTGCCAAATTAATCTGTTCTGAATTATGGACATAAGGTTTGTTCCCGCCAGAGGAATAATATTCGTTGACTGTGCTTGATGACTGCTGAAAGCTATCTAAGGAATTAATTGTGAAAATATGATCTATTACCCCAAATATTTGCGGAATGTTCGGCAGAAAAGGTTGCGCAACTAATCTTGCTGAAATATTTATATTTGGCATTTGAAAAATATTAAGCGGGTGCAAGGGTAAATGCGGATAGTCAGCAATGTGAGTCACCGTTACATCGCCATAAAACAACGGTGCCGACGGTATCATTAAGCCGAAGTTTACGCTCTGATAATTTGTTCTGCGCAGATAAGAAGCTGTTTGCCGATTCTCTGTCAAAGGGTTGTATGCCTCGTAATCGTTGAATGATTTCATCGAGGTTTGGTTAACAGATTTGGGATTAGCTTGGGCAGAGTTGGCGCAACCTAGGCAGCCAAAAATGCTACCAAAGAGTACGTTTGCTACAATGGCTTTCATTCACATATGAGGAAATAGAACAGAAAAATTGCTTAATTTTGCTTCATCAGGCAATAAAACTAACTAATGTCTCAATCAAAGTTTTCTAAACCCGAGAAAACTTGAGAGCTAATTAGTTATCAAAGCCAATTTATAGCTGTGTAATCATTTGAAAACACATTAGTATTAAGCTCCTTACCGAGTTTTTTACTTTCTTCCCTATTCTACTGTGAATCCTTTTTGCTGGCTTAGAATAAAGTTTGTGTAAAGATTAATCAAAGAAGGTTCAAGGTTTAGACAAACAAAAGATAGAACCATTCATAAAAGTTCAGATAGCATCAAAGCTATTTTGAGTATGTCTAAGAAAATTAATATAAGTAAACACATGAAACGATTTGCAACTATTTTGTTGATTAACTGTAGTGTTATGGGCAGTTTCGTTAATGCTGTTCAAAGTCAAAACAAAGAAGCAGCGCCAGATGAATTGACCGAAATTATTTCAGAGATTGAAGAGGCAGCAAACAATCGTGATTTAGAACGATTAATGGAATATCATGACCAAGATTTTACGAATACTGATGGTTTAACTGCTGACACCTTGACTAAAGCGGTAACTCAGATGTGGGATAAATATCCGCAACTTGAATACAGTACCGAGATCCAATCATGGTCGGAGTCAGAAAACGGCTTGGTAGCAGAAACGATTACTACCATCAAAGGAGTTAAAAATATTCAGGGTAGAAAAACTAGCCTAGACTCTACGATCAAATCTCGGCAATATTTTGAGGAGGATAAGTTACAGCGTCAAGAGATTTTGGCAGAACAATCTAAATTAACCTCTGGAGATAATCCCCCTCAGGTAGAAGTTGTAGCGCCATCTACCGTCAAACCTGGAGCGAAGTACAATTTTGATCTAATTGTCAATGAGCCTTTAGGAGACAGAGTTTTGCTGGGAGGAGTACAAGAAGAAAAAACGGCAGGTAATTTGTATCTTAACCCTACTGCTATAGAATTAGAACCCTTGCCAGCAGGTGGAATTTATAAAGTAGCAACAGCTCCTTTACTTCCTGATAGTAATTGGCTTTCGGCTGTATTGGTTCGGGGAGATGGAATTACAATGATTACTCATCGAGTTAATATCCAAGAAGATCAAGAAGATCAAGAAGAGCTAGTTCCCTTAAAACAGTAATTATTATTGGTTGAGCTGTTTGAGGGTAGATTGCCACTGCTAAAAACTTTGCTCAACCCATAGACTGCCTGGATTGTTTGGTACTAAAATAAATTTGATAATTTAACAAAAAATATTAGCTGAGCAGGGGAATAAAAATCTGAAGGTAGGTTTAGTTATGACCATAGCTCAAACTAGGTAATTACGCAGTAAAATGCTCTTATCTATTTTAAAACCAAATATTGGTAGGGTTAATTTAATAGAGGAACAATCAAAATTGTGGATTAGTGCCAGTTACTTTCTGAGATTAGACGGAATGGAATGAACCAGAAATATCAGCAGCGCAATTCACGATTGGGTAAAGTTTGTGTGCCAAGAAAATCGCGAAACATTTTGACTACTCGACGTCATCGCCGTCAACTGCCACAGAATTGGGTTTTTAGACGTTTTCGTTTTATCTATCTCAAACTTTTAAGGTTGCGTGGTCAACCCAAATTTGTAGCCAAAGGTCTAGCAGTGGGTGTTTTTGCCGGCTGTTTTCCGTTTTTCGGAATTCAAAGCTTAATCGGCATTTTCCTAGCTACAGTCTGTCGAGGAAGTAGGGTGGCAGCCTTAGCCGCAACTTGGATCAGTAATCCTCTAACCTATGTTCCCTTGTATGTCTTTAACTACAAA
>JBCCDL010000496.1:0-5028 GCA_039030815.1 Cyanobacteria bacterium P01_A01_bin.83
ACGGACAACAATTTGGCTCAGATCCTAACCAGGAAGTGATTACGCTTTCCCCCCAAGAACTAACTAAGCTAGAAGCTGAAGCATCTGGATATCAGAAGGTTTTAGAACGAGAACCCGATAATGACACGGCTTTAAATGGATTATTAGAAATTAGATTACAACAAAAAGATCTTGAAAGAGCGATCGCACCTTTGACAAAACTAGCTCAACTTCATCCAGAAGCAACTGAGTATACAACTCTATTAGCTCAAGCAAAGCAGCAAATAGGAGATTATGAAGGGGCTGTAGCGGCATATAAGGAAGTGTTAGCAACTCATCCTGGGGATATTTATGCTTTGGGTGGCATTACTAATTTATATTTGGCTCAGGAATTACCAGAAAGAGCGATCGCCTTATTAAAACAAACCATCAATCAAGCAGATAGTGATTCTGCTGATGACAATGCTATCAATCGAGAAGCTGTAGAGTTATTACTGGGAGAACTATATGCTAATCAACAAAGATATGGAGAAGCGATCGCCATCTACGACGAACTCGCTCAAAGTAATCACGATGATTTTCGCCCCATTTTGGCTAAAGCTCTAGTATTAGAGCAACAAGGTGATTTCAAAGCAGCACAACCAATCTTGGAAAAAGCTTATGTAGCTGCGCCAGAGAAATACAAAGATCAGATTGGTAATGAAATGGCAAAACTGGTTCAGTCAGTGAAATCACTGGGCGGTCATCAGCCTGGGGAGACCCCAGGCTTACGCCCACTAAAAAGCTCAGAAACAGAGCAAGTACAAGAGTAGGCAATTTTCCAACCAGAGTCGTGGTGATGATACTGAGCTAGATTATTTTACGGCGCAACTCAATATCTAATATAGTTAAATTAAATATAGCCCGATTAGATTATCGAGAAGCAGCTTGTGTCAGAGAAACGAGAGTCATTTGCTAGCTGGACATCATATCATCTGTTGAAATGGTTGGTGGTTAGTCCTCTACTACATACCTATTTTCGGATCAATATCCACGGGGTAGAAAATGTTCCTCAGCGTGGAGGACTAATTGCAGTTAGTAATCATGCCAGCTATTTCGATCCGCCAATTTTATCAAACTGTGTTGGTCGCCCTGTGGCTTTTATGGCAAAAGAGGAATTATTCGAGATTCCTGTCTTTAAACAGGGTATTAAGCTCTATGGAGCATACCCTGTAAAACGGAGTACAGGCGATCGCGCTGCCCTGCGTGCTGCCATCCAAGCTTTAGATTCGGGATGGGTAGCGGCAGTTTTCTTACAAGGTACTCGTTCTATTGATGGTAAAATTAGCGATCCTAAATTAGGTGCTGCTTGGATTGCGGCTAAAGCTCAAGTGCCTTTGTTACCTATCAGTCTTTGGGGAACAGAAAATATTTTAACCAAAGGTTCTTCTGTACCTCAACCAACACCAGTAACGGTTCGTATTGGCAGCATAATTTCACCTCCAGCATCGACTAACAAACAAGATTTGCAGGCTGTTACTGATCAATGTGCAACGGTGATTAATTCTCTTCATGACCAAGGAAGATAAGTGAGCTTGATTTGACATTGAACATTGAACATTGAACATTGAACATTTATCAATTAGCATTTCCTATTTAGTCTTTTAGTATTTATTAACGTGAGCGTCCAACAAAGTCAATTTGTAATGTTTAATGTTTTAAGATACAACCTACTCAAACAAAATAAGCCCTGGCTATATTAACGAAGTCACCGTTACACCCTCTTTTTAAGGCGGTATAACGGTGACCAGGACTTGTTTGTGGAGTCTAATAAATATCTCAGCAAAATAAAATATAGTAACAAGTCTTTGAGTCATAACATTAGGAACAAAGTGTCAGTTTAATCTGTTCCTCGTTCCTCATTCCTTATTCCTTATTCCTTAAATTTAGTAGCCATAACCTTGAGGAAGATACTGATTTAGGTCAACTTGGTCTTGAATGTTAGTTTGAGTCGCATCTTGGTCGATGACGTTATAGTCACCTACTGCCGCAGCTTCGTTAGCGTTGAGTTGAACGGAAGTTTGAGCATCAGGTGCATCAGGAACACCGTATGCCCCTAAGTCTAATTGTTGTTGCAGGTTGTGTTGTGTAGCGTCTTGATCGATGTAGTTAGCTGCACCGACAGCAGCAGCGGAATTAGTATTGTTTTGAACGCTGGTCGAGGAATCCTGAGCAAAAGCAGTTAGAGGAGCGAAGGCGATAACTGTAGTTAGGAGAGCTAGAGTAGATTTTTTCATGGTTTTGTACCTAGTTAAAATTAAATTTGGTTTGTTTTGCTTACATTCTCTAGATACGATTGATTAATTTTTTTATGCAGGTTTGATTTTAAATTTGCTCAAAAAGGTTATTTACTGTTGATTTTGAGGAGGTCAACACCTAAAGGAAAACTACAGCGGTGTGCAAACAAGCTAAGTACAGTTATAAGTTCCAATCTCAATGAACAAGCAAAATAAGTGTACTTAATAAACCTGAACACCGCTATAATCTTTAGTACGTTGATGTGACCCTTTCCCAAATTATGTTTCAATTCTCTTCACAATATCCTCAAACTTATAGCTTAATTTGAGAAGGTAATGAGGCAGCAACTATTTTTCTGGCTGAACAGAACCCTTACAAATGGGTAGCAGGTCAAATATGTCGATACAAATGAACTAAAGGACGACTAACTGTTAGTTTCAACTGATGAATGATCTACACAGTTCAAATGTTCTTACAAAACTGACATGCTCTCTACAAATGAATGTAACGAAAGATTGACAGCAAACTCAACTAGCAATCAACCCTTGGCAAATTGATGCAAATGATTTTCCGCAGAATACGCTTTGCGATCGCCTCGACAAAATCTCATTCTAAAAAATGGCTATCCTCAACTTTTGTTGGGCTATTGAAAAATATAAGAGGCAAATCAAATAAAGCAAAAGATAACCAATGAGCGATAGTTAACTGTTTATTTTTGATTTTGTGTTTAGTTCCAACTAAACACTTGACTTATATTAATTATCTATTATTAGAATTAAATTGATATATATAAATTTCTATTTTTGAGTAAATTTTTGAAAAAATGCTAATTAAATCAATTATATTTTGGTGATTTCAACCTCCAAAATAGAGCTAAAGGATTATTTAGTGTTTACCAATTGGCAAACTGCTCACTGCTCTTTTTTTTCTTCTATTAATTGAACTCGATATACAGTTGCTATTAAGCAACCTTTCTCAATATAAGTTAATAATTAATTCATTTTTTTAAACATATACTGAAAATTACTACTATCATTAAGAAAGAAATAGTTTTAATTTTTAACAGTTTTTAATACTTGTATTTTCGTGACAGCAATAAATACCTAGCATTGCGAGTTTAAATTGTCATGCCTCAGCCGAACTCAATTTCATTAAAGCAAGCAGTTGAAGAAGAGCCTTTGGTTGTTGCTCCAGAAACTCCACTGTTAGACGTTATCAAATTGATGAGTCGCGACTGGGATAATAGTTGTGTATTAGGAGAAGAGTCACAGCAGATATTCAATTCGCTAGCTCAAGCTGATTGCAGTTGTGTTTTGGCGATCGCTAATTCACAGCTTGAGGGAATTTTGACAGAGCAAGCTTTGGTTGAGCTTATTTCTTCAGGTAGAAACATCGATAATATTACTCTGGCTGAGGTGATGAGCCGCAATGTGATTACTTTCACCTCAAGAGAAGCGCAAGATGACTTACAGGATGTTTTTGCCGCCTTCAATTTATTTCGTCGATATCAAATTCGACATTTACCAATCATTGATGAGAGTAATCATTTACTGGGAGTAGTTACCCAAAATAGTTTACGTCAAGTATTGCGTTCAGCCGATGTCTTAAAATTACGCACCGTTGGCGAAGTGATGTCGCGAGCAATTCATGCTTTGACCACTACCTCGGTCTTATCGGTGGCGCAATTAATGAGTGACTATGAAGTTAGTGAGATTCCGATTGTCGAAACTGCTGAAGCGGACAATATTCTTTACCCCCGAGGCATTATTACTGAACGGGACATAGTTCAATTTCAATTATTAGAGTTGAACTTAGCCCAGACTAGGGCAGAGGAGGTAATGAGTACTCCGCTCTATCTGACAAAACCTGAAGACTCTCTGTGGCAGGTTATCCAGGTTATGAATCGTCATCTGCTGCGACGTTTGGTTGTTACGGGGGAGCAAGGGGAGTTATTGGGTGTCGTTAGTCAAGGTAGCTTATTGCGCGCGATTAACTTAAAAGATTTACAAAGCTATCTTGAAATCTGGCAAACTCAAATGCTCCAATTGGAACAGCAAAAAACTAAATCTTTGCAAAATCGTAATTCAAGGTTAGCTCGTCAATTAAGTCAGCAAGCGACTGAGTTGCAAGAACAGAGATATCGGGAACAATTGGTAGCGGAAATTGCCCTCAAAATCAGACAAGTTCCAGATTTAGGCTCTATACTCCAAACTACCGTAGACGAGGTAAGAAAGCTAATACAGGCAGATCGGGTTTTGATTTATCGCTTTGAACCAGACTACAGTGGTATTGTTACCACCGAAGCTGTCAGCGAGCAACAATGGTCGATTCTAAATCAAGTAGTTAAAGATGATTGCTTTGAATCTGGCTGGATTAAACCTTATAAACAAGGATATGTTTATTCTTTAGCAGACATTGAGCAAGAAAACTTAAGTCAATGTCATCGGGAATTTTTGCGAAGCTTTCGGGTCAAGGCAAATGTTGTCAGCCCAATTTTAATTAAGCAAGATACAACTACAGATAGACTTTGGGGATTACTAATAGTCCATCAATGTTCCGATACTAGAAATTGGCAAGAGTCAGAACTAGAGTTACTTCAGCGCTTGACCACACAGGTAGCGATCGCAGTTTGGCAAGCCGAACTGTACCAACAAGCCCAAATTGAATTAGAACAACGCCGAAAAGTAGAGATCGCCCTTAGAGAAAGTGAATCCAGATTTAGAACTATGGCAAATACTGCCCCAGTAATGATTTGGATGTCGGATAATAGTA
>JBCCDL010000497.1:0-5008 GCA_039030815.1 Cyanobacteria bacterium P01_A01_bin.83
CCAAGTTACTTTCTGACCACTTTTCTTCTGCCAGCCAGAACTTCCTGGAGCAAAAGCTAAAGTTCCTTCTGGTACCCTAAAACTACCATCAGAATACACCGCATCGCTAACCATATCACCCACGCGGACTGTAACCTTGCTTGATAACGGTAGATTTACGCTGTCGGCTACTATAGTGGTCTTAATATTGCCATAACCATCAGTCCAAGCTACACGACCGTCTGGCAAGTCGGGAATTTGGGTCGGTAAAATTTTAGCCCCAAGCAAGCTATAGTCCCCATTGGCGATCGCTGCTGCGGCAGGGGGAAAAACATCGCGGGAGCGAAATTGGGAACCCCCTCGGGAGACATCAATTGTATTAATCTCTAAAGCTTCGTCTTTGATAAAGGAAAGAGTATAACCCGCTAAAACACCGACTATCTCAACTCCGTTATGGAGTTTGACATAGGTCAAGCCTTCTCCCTCATTATTGACGCGAGCTTCAGGATCGTCTTGCCGAGGCGCGCAATTATGAAAAATTAGGCGTTGAGGGGCACCAGGGTTAAGACCGAGTTGAGCAATCCAAAATCCCGTTGCCAACGTACTAAAGGGAGGAACGCTAAGACAATGGATTTGAGCAGCAGGTAAACTTTGATTTAAGCGTTGACTAACTTCGGCAAATGCAGGATCGCCAATACCGTAATCGGCAATAAGGTTAATATACATCTGGTGTTGTCGCTGGTTTTGTTTTAAATGCTATCGTTCATCATGCAGCCAATAATGACTGCGCTATCAGCATAAACGCTATAGATTAATAAAACAATATCGCCAAAAAGTGCAATTGTTTTCTGCCCACCCTACAACTGATCATTTAGGGTCAGGTTTCATAACCACCACACCATATGCTTCAGGATTGAGATATTTTGTAGCTGCTGTTTGTAAGTCTGCCACAGATATGGATTGAATACGCTGGGGATAATCTAGTGCAGGGGCTAAATCCTGTAATTGAGAATAATAGTAACCATAGAGATTAGCGCGATCGCTTGGTCGCTCATTAGCAAAGATAAATCTATTTGCTACCTGGGTACGAATGCGATCAATATCCTTGGCTGCAATCGGTTCAGTTTGTAGCTTTCTAATTTGCTCTGCGATCGCTTGTTCTACTTCGGCAATATGCTCCTCAGGCAATGCGGCAGAGATATAGAATGCTCCTTGATGAGTTTGAGTCAGGTTACTAACTCCCACGTGAGTTACTAATCCTTTTTCTTCGCGAAGTTCCCTAAATAAGCGAGAAACTTTGCCCTGCCCCAAAATTACCGACAGAATATCTAAGGCATAAGTTTGCTCAGGAGTTTCCATGCCAGGAACGCGCCACACCATAATTAAACGTGCTTGTTGTAGAGTCGCGTCGATATACTCGCGCCGAACTATCTCCGTAAAAACAGGTTCAGGAGTTGCTTCGGGAACTCTATTTTTTGGCTGTTGCTGCCTTTGATTATAATGTTGCTCATAGCTTTGGGTAACGATATCAATTAACTCATTGACAGGGAGATTACCCACAACTGCGGCAGTCATTGAGGGGGGTTGATACCAGGCACTATGAAAGTCTCGCATTTGCTGCGATCGCAAGTTGGAAATTACTTCGGCAGGACCAAGTACAGGACGACGATATGGCAAGCTTTCAAAACAGGTTTCCATCGAACGGCGGAATGCCCGACGCAGAGGACTATCTTCAGAACGACGGATTTCTTCTAAAACCACCAGTTTTTCTCGTTCAAACGCCTGGTCTTCCAGACTAGGATTTAGCAACACATCTAGCTGAAGTGGCGCTAGAGTAGCAAAATCTTGGGGAGCGGTAGTGATGTAATAATGTGTATAGTCTTGGCTAGTGGCGGCGTTAGTTACTGCCCCGCGCTCTTCTATCAGTTGTTCAAACTGACCGATTGCTAAATTTGAGGTACCTTTAAAGACCATATGCTCTAAAAAGTGTGCCATGCCGTTGATCTCGTTACTCTCTTTAACGGAACCAACATTGATCCACACGTTAAGGTTTACCGCCTCCACAGGCATTTGTTCAGCAATTATAGTTAAACCATTGTCAAACTGTTGGATGGTGGGGGCATTTGTCTTTGACTGCCTGGTAAGAATTGAAGTCATTAAAATATTTTACTTAACTATTTAAGTATATAAAAAACTTATATTTACTTTAATCATTATGTACTTAATATAACCAGCTTTCACTACATTTCACATTTCATAAACTATCGCCCATCATGATTATGTTATTGTGTTGCACGAAAAATAGATAGCTGTTTTAATCTTCCAAACAACTACCATATTTAATCAGACAAGGGTAACTATTACTGAATGTCTGAAGACGCTTCAATGAGCAAAGAATCTGTAGCGTGGCAATTCTTGATTATCTCATTGGGTTCGGCTCAACATTTTGAGGTTGATAAATTTGATTAGGAATTGGTTGAGCATTGCTGCTAGAGGGACTATAGGAGGCAATCATCACCAATGGCAAAATCAGGGTTACTGCTGCAACCCCTGTTCCCAGTATTCCTGCCCACCTATGACCAGGAGGCTCTTCTGCTTGACCTGGGCGTTGGCTAATTTCCATATATAAATATGATAAACTCAGCTATGTTTGAATCTTAGTGTGATATGTAACGTAGAAATTTATTAATTTTCTACATACTAATCTATTGTAGCCGCAAATTTTAATTAAATCGGTAATCTGGTTAACTTTGATTATAAAATCATAATTAAGATATTCAGGAGCTTAATTTGAAGCAAGCACAGAAGTCAACGGCATTCAATCATTGTTCTGTGTTGAGCCGTGAATTAATTTCAGGATTAGATATCAGATCATCAGGAATATATCTCGATGCCACTGCGGGGGGTGGTGGACATAGCGAATTATTGCTGCACCAAAGACCAGATCTTACCTTAATTGCCATAGATCGCGATCATACTGCGATCGCCGCAGTTAAAGCCAGATTAGCTGATTATCATCCCCAACGATTGAGTTTCTGGCAGGGTAATTTTGCTGATTACCAGCCTTCAGACTTGCTGTTCGATGGCATTATCGCTGATTTGGGAGTAAGTTCCCCACAGCTAGATATTGCAGAACGTGGCTTTAGTTTTCGTCATTCTGCTCCTTTAGACATGCGGATGGATCGTAACCAAGAAATCACTGCCGCCGAAATCGTTAATCACTGGAAAGAAGTATCTTTAGCTGATTTAATTTATGAGTATGGAGAAGAAAGGTTTTCCCGCCGCATTGCCAAAAAAATTGTTCAGCAACGCCCTTTCAAAACTACCACTGACTTAGCTGAGGCGATCGCCTCAACCGTCCCTGGAAAATACCGTTATGGCAGAATTCATCCTGCAACCAGAACTTTTCAGGCATTACGAATCGAGGTCAATCAAGAACTAAAGTCATTGGAGAAATTTATTGAACTAGCTCCTAGCTGGCTCAAACCAGGGGGCAAGATCGGCATCATCAGTTTTCATAGCCTAGAAGATCGGATTGTGAAACATCGCTTTCGTGGTCATGAATTGCTCAAGGTTATTACTAAAAAACCAATTGTGGCTCAAGCAGATGAACACAGAGCAAATCCCCGATCGCGATCGGCTAAGTTAAGATTTGCTGAAAGGAAAATAGATAGTAAAAATTTTCAATAGTCAAATAGTAATCAAATCAATCACTACTCGTCATCCCCTAGTATTTCTACACAAAGAGCATTTACCTCTGGTTTAGAAAGCATTACGATCTGATCCTTAAGCATAATTTGCACTTGACCTTGAGTAGTAATGTCCAAAATTATAAACTGAGTCCCTGGTAACAGTCCTTTCGAGATTAACTTCCCCACATAGCCACCATAAACCTTACTATAACCAACAATAGTCGCTGCTGAACCTGGTGACATCTCAAAAATATTAATACTAATTCTCATGAATTTGGTTGATTGATTACGCTCACCACAATTTGTTGAGCAATTTCGGCACCAAGACCGATTAGTTTGCCCTGAAGATCAACCACTACAGACGCTTTTTTGGTTTTGCTTACTACTTCAATCTGTTCGCAATGCTTAAACTGGAGGTTGTTTAATTGACTAACTATGTTTTGTGGGACGTGTATCTGACAAATAGTTACGAAGCAACCCACCTGGGCTTGACTCAAAAGTAGTTGCCTATCAGAATTTAAGTGCAACTGTTGATCGAGCTTTGGCTCAGACTTAAGAGCCGAATCACTAATAAATACGAAGCCCTCAAAGCGTTTCCTCTTAGATAAACATTGGATTGCAGGCGCTATGGCGTGAGTCATAGATATTTAGTTTTATTGATATTAATTATTATTTAACTTTGCTTACTTAATAGATATATCGTGATTTGTGCTTGTTGACAATAATTTTTAAATAGATTTTAGAAATGAGCAGGTATGATCGTACAAACTCACATCCTAGGCAGGTTCAAATATCTGCTCGTAGGAACGAGGAACAAGGAACAAGGAACAAGGAACAAGGAACGAGGAACAAGGAACAAGGAACAAGGAACGAGGAACAAGGAACAAGGAACGAGGAACGAGGAACGAGGAACGAGGAACGAGGAACGAGGAATAGAACTTAGTCCCCGTACCCAATTTCCTAACTCAACGACCTATTGCTATAAAATTTATGATCATTAGCAGAATTGTTTGGCAAAAAAAAAGCCACAGCTATTTAAGCAGATGGCTTTGGTGATATGGCGCACTACGTATATAGATATTGAGCTTGTAAAAAGATAAATCGAGCCAACTTATTTAATTAAGCTGGAAATCAGGGATACAGTTATGCTCCATATAAAAACGATAATCGGCAACAGCGCGATCGCATTGTTCGTTAGTCCAACCACAGTATTTGCTCAGTGTTTCGGTAACTATAGGTAGAAGATTCATGCCATAGTGACCATTCATGGCTAACGTGGTGCGACGACGCAAAATATCAACTAGGGTGTGGGCTGATTCGTTAGTTACAGCAAAGAC
>JBCCDL010000498.1:0-5007 GCA_039030815.1 Cyanobacteria bacterium P01_A01_bin.83
AGGACAGGTAATCGATCTTAATCCCAGCGTGACTCAGGTGGGTCGTGGAGAGCCGATTCAGGATACCGCTAGAGTATTAGATCGCTATCTTGATATACTGGCTATTCGCACCTTTGCCCAGAAAGATCTCGAAACTTTTGCTAACTATACTCAGATTCCCGTAATTAATGCTTTGACAGATTTAGAACATCCCTGTCAAATATTAGCAGACTTGATGACGGTTCAAGAATGCTTTGGTGGTTTGCAGGGCAATACTTTAACTTATCTGGGTGACGGCAATAATATGGCGCACTCACTACTGCTCGGTGGCGCGTTAACTGGGATGAACGTGAGAATTGCGGCACCCAAAGGATATGAGCCAAAACCCGAAATTGTACAGCAGGCTCAAGCCATAGCTGCGGGCAAGTCAGAAATTATTGTGACCCAAGATGCGATCGCTGCTGTGTCAGGGGTGCAAGTAGTTTACACCGACGTTTGGGCAAGTATGGGTCAAGAGGATTTGGCAGATCAAAGAATTCCTATTTTTCAGCCCTATCAGGTAAACCAGCAGCTTATGAGTCATGCTGACCCTGAAGCAATTATCCTCCATTGTCTTCCTGCCCATAGAGAAGAGGAAATTACCGACGAAGCAATTGAAAGTAAACAATCTCGGGTTTGGGATCAGGCAGAAAACCGTATGCACGCCCAGCAAGCATTGATGGCTAGTTTACTGGGCTTGGTCTAGGTTTTAACTTAAGGTGAGTTCTCGTGGGAGCGCAACTCTCTACCGAACGGTTAATCTGAGAACTCGTTTTGGTGATTGAATTTAGAGGTTTAACATAAATAGATAAATTTTGTTCACTCGAAAGTAGCGTTAGCTTAGGGACAATCGCGATTGCTCTGGGAGCCATCAGCCAGAGTAACACCGCATACCGTGGCTGATTCTAGAGCTTCTTCTTCGAGATTAGATTCGGTAAAGTTTACGTTGGTTAAATTAGCTTTGCCAAACTCAACCTTTTTTAAATCGGAGCGTCTTAGATCTGCTCCTTCTAAGTTTGCTCCGTCGAGTTTGGTATTAAAATCAACGCCGCCACTGCTCAAACCAAAAATAGGCAAGCCAATAAATAAATCCCCTAATCGTTCTTCAAAACTATAGTTGTTGGGAATATTCTTAAGTTTGACATCAGTGCGGCTCAGGTTGGCACCTACTAGATTTGCCTGCTCCAGATTTGCTTGCTCCAGATTAGCTCCTCTTAAATTAGTCCCAGTCAAGTTTGCCTGTTCCAGATTGGCTCCCTTAAGGAAACAAGGCGCGGATAATTTTGCATCAGTTAAATCAGCCTGACTCAAGTTAGCTTGCTGAAAATTAGCTGCTTCAAAGTCGGTATTAATTAAGGTGGCTCTATTTAATGTCCCAAAGGTTAAATTTACTCCTTTAAAATTGGCATCTGTTAAATCTGCATCCTGTAAGTTTGCTCCCGGTAGGTAAGCGGTTTCTAAATTTGCTCCCTTAAGATTGGCTCCTTGTAAATTTGCTCCTACTAGGTTGGCACCTTTGAGATCAGCACCACTTAAATCGGCATTACTTAAATCGCAGTATTGACAAACTTTGGTTTCTAGTAGCACACTCATGTTTGAGGTTGGATTATCTACACTGTTAGAGATTTCTGCTACCATTTCTGGTTTACTTGTGGATAAAGAAGTAATCTGTGGTGTTAATGATTCGGCTAAATCTTTCTTGAGCAAAACTACCATAAAGTTGGTTTTGTTTTGTTGATCAGAACTTTCTTCTGGCACCCATCCTAGTTCCCAACGGTGAATTTTATTCCAAAGTTGATAGTTAGTAACAAAAATGCGATCGCGAGGAATTTTAATTTCAGTGGTAGTTCGCTGGTCTTCCAACACCTCAATTTTGTCTCCTTGTTCTTGATAAATGGTGATTCCCTGCTCCTCGACTGTAATCTTACAGGCTCCTGCTTGCTTAAATTCTCCTGGGTCGAAAACAAAGTTGCAGTTTACTTTTTCGCCGCTTCTTTCTTCAAGGGAAACTGGCACCTCGATTCCTTTACACCGCGAGTTTTGAGGAAACTTAGAACAGAGTTTGTAGACTTCGTTAGAAGTTTGGGGTGTCTGCCCCTTGCTAGCCGAAGTTGTTAGCATTGCTGCTAAGGTTAGGCTGAGGGTAATAAAAAATCTATATTTCATTAAATAATTGGCGTATTACTCAAGTTAAGCAAATAATTACAAGCTAAATCTTAGAAACCTGCTGTATTTACATTGATCGCAAATTTACATTGGTTTATCTGTTACTTTTGGCTCAACTCAGTTTGCTTAATATTTTTGTAATACTTGTTAAATTAATGGATTTTAAAACTATCAGTTATTAAAGTTTGGTCGCTCTGGTAAGGGAATATCCTTCAAGTCGGCGGGCTTGGTGTCAGGTAAAGGTACATCTTTCAAGCGATCGCGCAATGATGGCAGAGGTTCTAGTTCAGGTGCGGGTTCAGGTGCGGGTTCGGGTACAGGCTCAGATACAGGCTCAGGTACAGGTTGCGGTTTTGGCTCTGGTTGGGGTTCTGGTTTAACTTCTGGTTGCGGCTCAGGTTTAACTTGGGGGGTAGGTTCTGGTTTGGCTTCTGGCTTAGGTTTAACTTGGGGAGTAGGTTCTGGCTTAACCTCTGGTTGCGGTGCAGGCTGTTGCTTCTCGGGTTCTGGTTCTTCGGCTCGTCTTAAAGGTAAGCCTAAAGAAGGACAAATATCGGAATCGTATTCGTAATCGATTTTAACCTGATAGGGTTGGGGTTTACCTGTATCATTTGGCAATATGCGATCGCTAAGATCTTTACTAGCTTGCTGATTAAAAATAGGATATGTTGCTCCTTTAATCAGATCAAGAGAGATTACCTCTCCTGCGGGATTAACGACCACCCCGAAGATACTGCTCCCCTCAAGTTTTTTAATACAGGCATCACGAGGATAGGTTCCTGCAATTTCAATCTTTTCTGGCTCAACTGCTTGAACTTTTGTCAACCAAGCAATATAGTTTTTTCGGGCATCTTCATCACTTGTTCCCGCCTCGTTTTTAGAAAGACTTTGACGTAAATTACGAATACGCTGCCCAGAAGCTGCTACTTTTTGGGCAGCAATTTGTTGCGGAGTAGCTTGGGGTTTAGCTTCTGGCTCCTGTTCTGTCTCGGTTGGTTGCGCTTCTGGTTGTTCTATTGGCTGTTCAGGTTGAGCTGCTTCTGGTGGTTTTTGGGGAGTTGCTCCTACATTTGGCGGCAGCTTGATTGGTTCGACTTTAAAATCTGAGAGATCGATTTCTGGCGGTAGAGGTAAGGTTGATAAATCTCCTAAAGGAGGAAGGGTAATATCAGTTACAGGAGGTAAAGGGGGTAGATTGAACTGGGGTGGTGGTGGAATAGTTAGAGGTGGTAAATTATCAGAGTTTCCGATTCCAGGAATCAAATCACGTGGAATAGCGAAAGGTGCGGCGGGTTCGCTATTGTCAAGCTCTGGTAAACTTCCTAGATCGGGAATATCAGGAGTTTCTAGCTGGGGATAAAGATTAGGCAGTTGAGCCTGTTGTTCGGGATTTAACTCAATAAAACCGACTTCTCTGCTTCCTGAATCGTTATTGAATCTAATTGAAGGTAAGCCAAACTTCAACACTAGCAAATGAAGGGCAACTGAGAGCAACAAGCAAAGTTTTGCTGGGTTAATTAGCTTACCTGATTGATCTTCTAATTGTGACTCGTAGGACATAACCCGCAACTATAAAAATAAGAAATAAAATCTAGCGTTCTAGTTTACAGAATAACCTTAAAAAATTAGATGATCACTAAGTCGTACAAAGATTGTATTAGGGTAAGTTTAGCTATCTGCTCGTAAGGAGCAAGGAGCAAGGATGAGGTAGGAGGGTTTAAGTTAATTTCACGCTTTTAATTCTTTAGTACATGCTCGAAAATCGGATTTAGTATCAGAAGAATATAGGGAGTGTTAGACCCAACCGAGGCAAGACCAGGGAAAGGCAACACAAGGGCAAAGCCAAAGACTCCATCCTTTTATTGATTCATTATGACCCAGCGGCGAAACAGTTCGACAATGATGCGATAGTTGCCGTCTGACTCTTGGATTACGTCGTTTCGTTGTAGAGTTGCGATTACGCTCCGCGTACCCCGAAGGGATCGCCCGTCAAACAATTTAATTTGATACTTAACATAATCTCTACGAATTATCTAAACAAAATGCTATTTGATAGCTTTTGTCTTAGCAAAATCAAATCTCTTGAAAATCAGTACGTCTATGATAATTTTAAAATAATCAAAGCTTATTAATGTGTTATCAATCTATATAAAAATGAAAACTTAAATGCTTTTTCCTTATTGAGAATGACTTACGAGTTTATTAATGTTTCAACCCTTGCCAAGCTTATTGAGAATCATGTATCATCAAGCATGTACATAATGGGATATTATTTGCAATTTTAGCAATCCCAATTAAGTATTGATCTACCAAAGCTAATTAAACTAAGGTGTATAAATCAAAGTAGTTAGGAGATCGCATCACTTAGTTTACGTTATTTAAAATTGTCTTATTGACTAAGTCTAATTACTCGGTTGACAACAAGCGCAAATCATACCTCAAAAACTACGCTTGCTGTCAAATTAATTGTTATGGAGAAGATTCCCTAGCAAATTGTGGTACAAACAACCCTGTAGTCTTTAACAAGACTAAGCAGATAATCATCAATCTTTGTTTATGATTCCCCAAATTGAGCAGATCGATCTCTATAAGTTAGCTTCTGGTGATGTTTTAGCTTTGCAGGTATACAAGTTCGTTGGCGATCTTCCTGGTAAAAAAGCCTATATCCAGTCCAATCTGCATGGTGCGGAAATTGTCGGCAATAGCGTAATTGGGCAGTTGATTGCTTATTTAATAACTTTAGAGCGATCGCAGTTACGGGGAGAAATTTGGTTAGTACCCGTATGTAACCCTTTGGGAGTTAACCAGCGATCGCATTTTTTC